>NZ_KV821975.1:0-74152 GCF_001815785.1 Corynebacterium sp. HMSC056F09 | reverse complement strand
GCAGGTCAGGCTCGAAAAATTCCTTTCGAGTAGCTTTCGAGTAGCTTTCGAGCTCTACTCAGCTCACCCAAAAGGCCCCTCAACAAACCACACTGCCCGCGGATCGCGCGGACCATTACCCCTCCATTTCACAAGCCCCTTGTCACGCATGGCTTGCAATGCACGACGCACAGATGGAATTGACACGCCAAGAGCTTCGGCCACTTCTCCCGTAGACATTGGACGTGCGCTCGTTTCCAACGCTGCCAACGCCCCTTCAGCATGGCGGGGCAAATCCTGCAGCACTTGCTCGTTCAATCGTTGAATTGCCTTCAACGTCAGAACAACGCTGCCACTGGTCTGCACATAAGAGGGATCAGCAAAACCGACGCGGCGCATACCAGCGAACATACGCCGGATGCCCTCGCCCAGTTCTTGGCCTATGCGTAACTCAGCAGTAACGCGTGCAATGAGGGGGTTACGCGCGAAACGTGCTATCGATTCAGGCTTAGCGGGATCAACAAGACCCGGAAAACGTCCGGGGCTAGAAATCTCAATCCGACTGGGGTACACCTCAAATCGAATATGATCACCCGACATACTGTATGAACGGTGCACAACAGCGTTAACTAGGCCTTCCAGCCACACATCATGCGGAATGAGATTCTCGTCCTCAAATAACCCCGCCCCCGACAACCTACGAACCGTCGGCAGCATCCCACCGATTACCTCTTGTGCTGCACGGATCTGATCAGGCAACGGACCATCAAAGCGACGGTCTTCCATCAACTGCTGTTGCTGACCTGGCAGGCGCTCATCTTCTGCGAAGCGAAGTACTCGGATGTGAGCATTCGGGAAAAACTCTTGCGGATTCTTTCCAAACAGCAAGAGCGCGGCGGTCCGCGGACGCCCCTGGCGGTCAATCAGATTCCGCGCGTTGAGTGAATCTACGCCGGAAGACGAACCGATAGTGTCAGCGTAATTTTCGACTAAGGACATATCGAGATCTTCTGAGCTAGCATGCGCCGGCACAGTAGCATCGTACTGCTGCTCGCCCTTGGTGTATCGAAGCTCGAGGATGTCATCGGCCTTGAGATGCCTAGACTCGTCTCCCACCCGCAGGTAGCACTCCCCCGACCTCAAATAGTGAACACGTTCGCTGGGCAGGATATGAAAGAGGAACACCTCTACGCCTTCGTCAATTTCGAGCGTTTCAATGCGAACTTTAACGGTCGGATCCGTATGGTCCAACGCGGTCTGCCGCAAATCGTTCCCCTGCCCCGCTGTGGGGCGGCCGTCAAACTCACGATCCGTAATCCCCACGGCAACAATGCCACCCTCAGCGTTAGCCATTCCGACGATTGTCTTTGCCAAATCCTTGGGCTTGATTCGGAACGATTTACGATCGAACCACTGATCTTCGGGCACGCTCAAGAGCAGCTGTGGCTCTTCGTGAAAGTTTCGAGTTACGCTCACAGAGCAACATCCTACTCGAAAAGTTTTCGAGTAGGATGTTTTGCGCAGGTCAGGCTCGAAAAATTCCTTTCGAGCAGCTTTCGAGTAGCTTTCGAGCTGCCTCTAGGGGCGCGTCTGGCCGGTGCCCTGCAGCACCCACTTGGTAGACGTCAGCTCCGGCAGAGCCATCGGGCCGCGCGCGTGCAACTTCTGAGTGGAGATGCCGATTTCCGCGCCCATGCCGTAGACCTCACCGTCAGTAAACGCGGTGGAGGCGTTGAGCATGACGGCCGCAGCATCCACCTCGTTGGCGAAGGTCAGCAGCACGTCAGCGTCCTGGGCGGCGATGGCCTCAGTGTGGCCGGTGGTGTACTCAGCAATGTGCGCGATGGCGCCGTTGACGCCATCGACCACCTTGGCGCAGATATCCATGGAGAGGAATTCTTCGCGCCACTCTTCGTCGGTGGCCTCCACGGCGTCCTTAACGCCGAAGGCTTCGAGCTCCTTCACATCGCCGTGGATGGTGACGCCTGCCTCCTGGAGGGAGGTGATGATGCGGAGCTTTGCGGCGTCGTCAAGCGCGGCGTCGATCAGCACGCCTTCCGTAGCATTGCACACCGAGGTGCGGCGGGTCTTGCCGTTGATCACCATATCGGTAGCCTTGTCCAGGTCAGCGGAGGCATCGACGTAGAAGTGGCAATTGCCAGTACCGGTCTCAATGGCGGGGACGGTGGCGTTTTCCACCACAGCGTTGATAAGGCGCGCGCCGCCGCGCGGGATGACCAGGTCCACCAGGCCGCGGGCGGTGATGAGGTCCTGCACGGAATCGTGGGTCTCACAGGGCAGAAGCTGCACGCCTTCGCGTGGCAGATCGAATTCCACGAGGGTGTCTTGGAGGAGCTCCACGAGCTTAGCGTTGGAGTTCTTCGCGGACTTGGAGCCGCGCAGCAGCGGCACGTTGCCGGACTTCAGGGCCAAGCCGAAAGCATCGACGGTGACGTTCGGGCGGGCCTCATAGACCATGCCCATCACGCCGAGCGGCACGCGAACCTGCTTCATCTGGATGCCGTTATCCATGGTGCGGCCCTGCAGGATCTCCCCTACCGGGTCCTGGAGGGAGGCCACCTGGCGCAGGCCGCCGGCAATGCCCTCGATGCGGTCGGCGTCCAGCGACAGGCGGTCGATGAGTGACTCGGACATGCCGTTGGCGCGGCCGGCCTCGATATCGAGCTGGTTGGCAGCGAGGATATCCTCGGTGTGCGCGATGAGGTTCTCGGCAGCGCGGTTGAGGATTTCATTCTTGCGCGGGGTGGGCAGCTGCGCGAACTGTGGCGCCACCGCCTTGGCGGCGCGGGCTTTGGACAGAACTTCTTCACGTTCGGTGTTGCTCATGCCATACCAGCGTACGGAAGGTCTGCCCGCTTGTCAGGGATTTTGTGCAGCTATGGCTTTAAGCAACGCCAGTCTTAGGCCCCGAGCTCGCGGCGGCGCTCAGCGGCGGCACGCAGGCGCTCAGCGCGCTTTTTCTTTTCCCCTTCGGAAAGCTCATCGAAGAGCTCTTCATCCGACTCGCTGAACTTCAACACCCCGCGCGCAGCCCAGGAAGCGAAGAACGCGATGACTGGCGAGATCCAGAAATAGCTCCAGTCAAAGACGAAGAGGCCCAGGAAGAGCGCGATCATCGCCACTGACCAAATGACGGAATCCACTATCTGCACCTTGCGTCCGCGGGAGAGCATGTCCTCCAACTCCGCCTCGTGGCGGCGTGCGGGTGTTGTGGCGCTTGGGGTGGAAAGCTCCGGCAGGTCCGCAAAGAGCTTTTCGACGTCTCCGCGCGTGCGCGCCGCGGCAGCCTCGCCGGTGCGCTGCTCAAATTCATCGGGGCCCAACGCACCGTTGACGAAGTGCTGGCTCAACTGCTCCAGGGCCTCAGAGCGCTCCGCATCACCAACGCGGATATCGGGGTTCTCCATTAATAACCTGCCTTCGGGTCAACCAGAGTGGGCAGCTCCTCCCCCGCCGCGAAAGCCTTGGCCACCTTAACGGTGTGCGCGCCAATCTTCTCGCGCACGGAGCGCTGCGTATTGGCAATGTGCGGGGTGATAACCACGCGCTGATCCCGCCACAGCGGGTGATCCTCCGGCAACGGTTCGGGGTCGGTGACGTCGAGCGCCGCACCCGCGATCTCGCCCGACTCGAGTGCTGCGAGGAGGTCCTCGGTGTTGATGAGTGGGCCGCGGCCCACGTTAACCACCACTGCATGCTCCGGCATCTGTTGGAAAGCCTCCGCATCCACCATGTGGCGGGTCTCCGGGGTCAGCGGAGCGATAAGGACGAAGTAATCAGCCTTCGGCCAAACCTTGTCCACCTGGGAAATCGGGTAAGTTTCCTCAGCGCCCTCAACCGGGTTGCCGGAGCGGTTGACCGCAATGATGCGCGGCCCGAAACCAGACAGCATGCTAATCAGACGCTTGCCAATGCCACCGGCACCAATAATGGCCACCGTCTTATCGTCGTAGAGGTAGGAGGTGTGGGCCTCCATGTCCGCATAGGAATCGAACGTGCCGTTGACGCGACGGTGCGCGTGCAGCTGCGCCAGAAGCAGCGCGATGGTGGATTCCGCCACCGTGTTGTCATAGACCCCGGCGGCGTTTGACCACGGCACGCTGCTCCCCTTCATTGCGTCGAGCACGTGGTCCACGCCCGCCGAAGGAATCTGCACGAAACCAATGTTCTCCGGCAGCGGGTCCGGGAAGTCGGTGCCGTCGCCGGTGTAGATGAGGAAGGAGGCCTCATCTAGCCGGGCGCGCTCAAAGCCCGCGGCGTCAAGCACCTCGATGGTTTCCTCCCACGGGTGTGGTTCGATGGCGTACTTCATGCACATCCTCCTTAGCTAGTATCCGGCGTCCGGGTCGACGCGCGTGGGCATATCCTCGCCGCGCTCCCACGCGGCGGCGTTGGCATTGAAGATAGCACCCAGGTGGTACTGGGCCACGTGATCCGAGGCCGCCATGTGCGGGGTCAGCGTAGCGTTGGGAAGCTCATAGAGCGGGTGGCCATCCGGAAGCGGCTCCGGATCCATGACCTCGAGGCCCGCTCCCGCGATCTCGCCCGTGCGCAGTGCATCCACGAGATCATCAGTGACTACGGTGCTGCCGCGGCCGACGTTGATAAACACCGCCGAGCGCTTCATGGCGCGGAACACCGCAGCATCAAAGAGAGCTTCCGTGGCGGCCGTCGCCGGCAGGATGCTCACCACGAAATCCGCCTCGCCCCATGCTTTATCGACGCGCTCGATGGGCAGCGTCACGTCTGCGCCGTCCACTGGGCGGCCCGAGCGGTTCACCGCGGTGATGTGCGCGCCGAAAGGCGCGAGGTAGGCCATGAGCTGCTTTCCGATGCCTCCCGCGCCCACGATGAGCACGCGCGTAGGCCCCTGTTGGTCATAGAGCCAGGCCTGGGATTCATCGAGCTCACGCGCCACCGACCAGGACTTCGCCAGCGCGAAAGCCTTGTGGTGGTGCGCCTGGGAGAGCATGAGCCCCAGCGCGGATTCCGCCACGGGCTTGGCAAAAGCGCCCGCGGAGTTGCACCACGGCAGGCCATCCGGCCGGATGAGCCCGGCCTCGATATGGCGGTTCACCCCGGTGAAGCAGTATTGCACCCACTGGATATTCTCCGGAATCTCCGGGGTCTGCGCCGGGTCCGAGGCGGTGTTCACAAAGACCTCGGCTTCCGCCAAGCTCTCCACGCGCTCGTGCCCGGCTGCGTCGATATCTGCCACGGTCGCTGCCCACACATCGGGGCCCATGAAATAGCGCATTAAATTCGGGACGCGAAATTGGACAGGTAGTCGGCGTGAACAACCGGGCGGCGCATGTCCTCCGGCAGCTCCTCGGTGTGCTTGCCCAGCAGGTTGCGCAGCGTGGCGGAGTCATAGCCCACCTCACCGCGGCCAATGACCTGGCCCTTGGGGCCCATAATGTCCACGATCTCACCGGCGCTGAACTCACCCTTGATATCCGTGATGCCCACGGCCAACAGGGAGTTTCCGCCGCGGACCACGGCTTCCATGGCGCCCTCGTCGAGGCGCAGCGAGCCGCCGGTATCCGCGCAGTAGAGCGCCCAGAACTTCCACGCAGACAGGCGGCGCTCCTCACGGGTGTGGAAGACGGTGCCTACGGAGGCGTCGTCAAGCGCCTGTCCGATGTTATCCGCCGAGGTCAGCAGCACGGGAATGCCGCCGCGGGTGGCCAAGCGCGCAGCAGAGACCTTCGTGGCCATGCCACCGGTGCCGACCTTGCCGCCGTCACCAGCAACAACCGCCTTGAGGTCCTTGCCGGTGCGCACCTCCTCGACGAACTTGGCATCGGGCTCCGCCGGGTTCTTGTCATAAAGGCCGTCCACGTCGGAGAAGAGGAAGAGGGCATCCGCGCCAACCAAGTTGGCCACGAGCGCGGAGAGGCGGTCGTTATCACCGAAGTGCATCTCGGAGGTCGCGACGGTGTCATTCTCATTGACGATGGGTACCGTGCGCATCTGGCGCAGGCGGTCAATGGTGCGCTGGGCGTTGCGGGCGCGATCGCGCTTGCCGACGTCCGACGCGGTCAGCAGCACCTGCCCAATGGTCCGGTTGTAGCGGGCAAAGGATACACCCCACTCGTAGGCGAGGTGGACCTGGCCCACCGCGGCAGCTGCCTGCTTGGTGGCGAGATCGGTGGGGCGCGTGGTCAAGCCCAGCGGGCCCATGCCCGCGGCCACCGCACCGGAGGAGACGATGATGATGTCCGAGACATTCATGCGGGCGCACACGGCGTCAACGATCTTGTCGATCTTCTCAGTCGAGGTCACGAAGTCATCGCGCGTCAACGACGAGGAGCCGATCTTGATGACGATGCGCTTGGCCTTGGAGATCTCCTCACGCAGGGGTGAGGAAAAACCACTGGATTTTTCCGACAGCGTGGTCGTCTCCGGATAGTCCATGTCCGGGGTTGGACCCTCAAAGGGTTCGAGGGGAAGAGGATAGTCGATCTGGTTGTCGTGTTCGGATGACATACCGGCTCAGTATACCGGGCTAGCCCTGCCAGCGATCGCGGTTCGCGGACTCGCGCGTGACCTCCCCATCCGTGCCAAAGTCGAACTCGTCGACGAGACCGCGGCGTGCCTGGGAAGCGCGCTTACGCTCGGCAGCCGAGACTCGCTCGGTGCTCATGAGGCGGCCATCCTGTCCGCGGCCAGCGTCGGTCGCGCGGCCACCAGCCATGGGCTCGTACTCGAAGGTGATGTCCCCGATGGTCACGGGGCAGCCTTCCTGCGCGCCTTGGCGGTGCAGTTCCTCTTCGACACCGGCCTTGGCAAGGCGGTCCGCAAGGTAGCCCACGGCCTCGTCGTTTTCGAAGTCCGTCTGGCGGATCCAGCGGTCGATCTTTTCGCCTTCGACGATGAAGCCGCCCTCCACCTCGGGGTCTGGGGTGACGGTGAAGTCGGCGAACCTGCCCTTCTTTTTCTTGCCCACGGACTTCGGCTGAATAATGGTGTGGTTCTTGTCCGCGGCGACCTTGGGCTGAGCCTTGCGGTGCTCGTTGACCATCTCCATGAGCTTGTACTTCAGCGGGTCGAGGCCCTTGCGCGCGACTGCGGAAATGATGAAGACGGGCCAGCCGTACTTCTCTTCGAGGTCACCCTTGACAAATTCTGCTAGCTCTTCGGCCTCGGGAATGTCCGCCTTGTTGAGGATGATGACGCGCGGGCGCTCGCGCAGATCCCCCAGGCCGGTGTCCTGCTCCAGCAGCTCTTGGTACTTGGCCAGCTCGGTCTCGAGGGCCTCGATATCAGAGAGCGGATCGCGGCCCGGCTCGATGGAGGCGGTATCCACCACGTGGGCCAGGACCGCGGTGCGCTCGATGTGGCGCAAGAAGTCGAGTCCCAAGCCCTTGCCCTCGGCGGCCCCAGGGATCAGGCCCGGAACATCCGCCATGGTGAAAGACTCATGGCCCATGTCCACTACGCCCAGGTTGGGCTGGAGGGTGGTGAAAGGATAGTCACCAATCTTCGGCTTGGCCGCCGAGAGAACAGAAATAAGGGAGGACTTACCCGCGGAAGGAAAGCCCACGAGGCCGACGTCCGCCATGGACTTCAGCTCCAGGATGAGATCGCGCGCCTCACCAGGTTCTCCCTGCAGCGCAAAGCCCGGAGCCTTACGAGCAGCCGAGGCCAGTGCTGCGTTACCAAGTCCGCCGAAACCGCCCTCCGCAGCCACGAAGCGGGTCCCCGGGACCGTGAGGTCCGCGAGCATCTCCCCATCCTCGGTATAGACCACGGTGCCTGCCGGCACCTCCAGAATGAGGTCCTTGCCGCGCGCGCCGTTGCGCCAGTCGCCAGCACCGTTGCCGCCACGCTCGGATTTGATGTGCGGGCGGTAGTGAAAGTCCATCAGCGTATGGATTTGGGTTGAGACCTCCAGCAAGATGTCTCCGCCGTGGCCGCCGTTGCCGCCATCGGGCCCGCCGAGCGGCTTGAACTTTTCGCGGTGAACGGAGGCGCAGCCGTGTCCGCCATCGCCTGCCTGCAGGTGCAAAACCACTCGGTCAATGAATCGTGCCATGCCCGTTAGTCTAACGGTTCCTGGCATACCGTCCTAGTTGAGCACTGCCGGGGATCTGAAGCCCACGGCCCCTTTAGTCTTCTCCACGCTCTCCCGCCACGCCGGCCGCGTGAAAACGACAAAATCCCGAGCAAACGCTCGGGATTAAGCCATGAAGCTCTTAGGCAGTTGCTTCTGCAGCAGCCTCTTCAGCCGGAACAATGTTGACCAGACGACGGCCACGCTTGACGCCGAACTCAACAGAGCCTGCAGCGAGAGCGAACAGGGTATCGTCGCCGCCGCGACCAACGTTCTCACCCGGGTGGAACTTGGTGCCGCGCTGACGCACGATGATCTCGCCGGCCTTAACCTGCTGACCACCGAAGCGCTTGACGCCGAGACGCTTGGACTCAGAATCGCGACCGTTGCTGGAGCTGGAAGCACCCTTCTTGTGTGCCATGTGGTTTTCCCTCCTTCAGGGATGAATTAGTGCCGGTTAAGGCTTACTTGATACCGGTAATCTTCAGCGTGGTCACCGGCTGACGGTGACCGAGGCGACGCTTGTAACCAGTCTTGTTCTTGTACTTGAGGATGTCGATCTTCGGGCCCTTGCCCTGCTCGACAATTTCAGCGGAGACGGAGACCTTCTCGAGGTCTGCGGCCTTCGACTTGACGGTTGCGCCATCGACGAGCAGAACCGGGGTGAGAGCAACGGAGGAACCCGGCTCACCCTCGATCTTCTCGACCTTGACGAGGTCACCTTCAGCAACCTTGTACTGCTTTCCGCCGGTCTTGACGATCGCGTACATAGAGGGCTACCCCTTATCTAAACTCGGCTCGCTAGCAGCTGGGTGGTGCCGCTAACGAATGGACATTGGACATTGGCGTTTAGAACCACATCCGCGAGAGACGTGCGGAAACCGCAGCGCGTCCCATCGAGCGCATTCATGGTCTAAACAGCGACTGTCAAAGACTACCCCGTGAGGGGGCGAAAAGGCAAAACGCCTTTTCTAGCGCGACCTGCGCCGTGCTACTCGACGCCTCCCGCGCCCGCCCCTGCGCCTTGTCGACGCCGTAGTCTCCTCGCGCTCCTTCGCCTCAGTGCTGTGCTCCGCGCCCCTACCGCGTTCCTTCGGTGCCGGCGCGGATTGGCTCTGCGCCATCTTGCGCACCACTCGGCGGCGACCGCGGCTGCGGGTCGCGCGCACGTTCATGTTCTCGCCCGACTCCGCGGCCTTGCGCTCTGCCTTGGCCTCCTTTTTAGAGGTGGCCAGCGGAGCGTCCTTGGCTGGGGTCTCGCCCTGTGCAAAGTCTTCGCGCTTCGGGCGAATATCCGAACGGGAATTTCCGCGTGTGCGGCGCTTGCGGCGCGGCGAGTTCTCGAAAGCCTCGACGGCTTCCTCGTAGGTTGGCTCCGAGCGCTGTGCGGAGGACTTCTTCTCCGCTTCAGCGTTCTTAGCGTTCCTATCCTGCTTGCCTTGCTGCGCGCGCAAGCCCTCACTCGTCTCCTCGCGCTGTGGCTCCCGGAAGGTACGCGTTGCCCGGCGCGGCTTGCGCGAGCGCTTCTGCTTGGATTTCGGCTTCGATCGCTTCGCTTCCAGGCTTTCCGCTACCGCGTAGCCAATGGACGCGCTATCCGGCGTCTCCGCGTCATCGTCGTCCACGACGACCACGCTGGCCACGAGTTCCTCCAGCGAAGATTCTTCGTCGCGCGCTGCTTCTTCATTGTCAGCACGGGCAGCCTCATGCTCGGAAGCGGCATCGTCGTCCTCGCGATGCATACGGACGGCGGCCGGGTGCTTCTTCGGATCGCGCTGCGGTGCACGGCGTTCCTTACGGCCGCGGCGCTGCGGCTTCGAGTTATCCTCTTCCGTCTCCTCATCAACCGGGTACTCGTGAATGATGATTCCTCGGCCATGGCAGGCCTCGCACTCGGTGGAGAAAGTCTCGATGAGGCCGGTGCCCACGCGCTTGCGCGTCATCTGCACCAAGCCCAGTGAGGTGACCTCAGAAACCTGGTGACGAGTCCGGTCGCGCCCCAACGCTTCCTTGAGGCGGCGCAGCACCAGATCCTGGTTTTCCGGCAAGACCATATCGATGAAGTCCACGACGATCATGCCGCCGATATCGCGCAGGCGCATCTGGCGCACGATCTCCTCGGCCGCCTCGAGGTTATTTCGCGTCACCGTCTCTTCCAGGTTGCCGCCGGAGCCGGTGAACTTGCCCGTGTTGACGTCAATGACCGTCATGGCCTCAGTGCGGTCGATGACGAGGGTGCCGCCAGACGGCAGCCACACCTTGCGGCCCAGGGCCTTCTGCAGCTGCTCATCAATGCGGTAGGCGCTGAAGGCATCCTCGCCATCGTGCTCGCGGGCGTCGTATCGCACCACGCGGTCGGCCAAGTCATGCGCCATGGAATCAACGTAGGCGCTGACCGTGTTGTAGGAACGCTTGCCGTCCACCACCAAGGTGCTGAAGTCCTCGTTGAAAAGGTCACGCACCACCTTGATGAGCAGGTCCGGCTCTTCGTACAGGGTGACCGGCTTGGCGCCCTTCGTTGCCTTTTCGTGCGCGGCGCGGGCGCTAATGTCCTCCCACAATGAGTGGAGGCGGTTGACGTCGGACGCGATGTCCTCCTCCGACACGTTTTCCGCTGCGGTGCGGATGATGGCGCCGCCATCCCCCGGGATGACGCGCTCCAGAATCCCCTTGAGGCGCTTGCGCTCCGGCGCCGGCAGCTTGCGGGAAATGCCCGCGCTGCGCCCGCCCGGCACATACACCAGGAAACGACCGGCCAGGGAAATCTGAGTGGTCAAACGTGCGCCCTTGTGCCCGATGGGATCCTTGGCCACCTGGACCAGGACTTGGTCACCGGACTTCAGCGCGTTTTCCACCTTGCGGCTGCGCCCACCAATGCCCAGGGCGCGCCAGTCGATGTCTCCCGCGTACAGCACGCCGTTTCGGCCCTGTCCGATATCGACGAAGGCGGCCTCCATCGAAGGCAAGACATTTTGCACGCGGCCCAAGTAGATATTGCCAATCTGGGAAGGGTGCGTCTCGGTCGTGACAAAGTGCTCGACCAGGAGATCATCCTCCAGCACACCAACCTGGGTGATGATGCCAGCGCCGTCGGTACGCTGCTTATCGCGCACCACCATGGTGCGCTCTACAGATTCGCGGCGCGCCAAAAACTCCGCTTGGGAGACGATGTGCTGGCGCTCGCGGCCCTTCTCCCGCAGCTCCGCACGGCGGCGACGCTGCGCCTCGATGCGGGTTGAGCCCTTAATCGCCTTCGGCTCGTCGATGTGCTCGACTTCCTCGCGGACTACCCCGCGGCCTTCTGCTCCGCGGCCACGAGAGGTACCGCGGCTGCCGCGACGGCGACCGCGCGGCTGGCTTGCCGGTGCCGAATCTTCCTCGATTTCTTCCTCGCGTTTTTCTGACTTCTGACGCTTGGCCAGTGGAGTGATCTTCGGCGCCATGAAGACCGGCGCGAAGTCGTACACGTCCGGGTCTTCCTCAGCCATCGGGGTGATCAGCGGAGTGAGCTCGTCGTCCTCGTCGCTATCACCGGCCTCGGCGAGCGCCTCGTGCAGCATTTCGGCATCGACCTTGTCGACGATCTGCGAAATCTCGTTATCAACGTTCTTGCGCACGCGCTCGCGCAGCTTTTCTTCTTCCTCGCTCAGCTGCTCCGGTTGCGCGGCCTGCTCAGCATCCTGTGCCAGCGCGGCTTCCTGGGACTCCCCCGCGCTGTCCGGTTGCGCAGCAGACTCTTCCGGTGTGGGTTCCTTTGTCTGTGTCTGCTCCTTCGACTCAGCCTTCTTGCCTGCCTTGCTCACGCGTTTGACCGCGCGCTTGGCGCGCTTCTTCTTGACGGTCTTCGTGGGCTTATCCTCTGCCGAAACCTCCGGCTGGTCGGCGTCCTCGGCCGCGACCTGGTTGTCCTCGGTTGCTGCCTGCTCGGGGGCTTCGGTTGCGGGTACGAGGGCGTCGATAAGCTGGCCCACCTCTTCCGGTGTCAGCGAAGACTGTGCGGACTTCTTAATTCCCATCTGTGCGAACTGAGCCACCAGCTCCTTGGAGGCCACGCCCACCTGCTTAGCCAGGGCATAGAGGCGGGTTTTGGGTGCGAGCGCCTCGCGGTCGATCCCCGCTACCGCCGCGGCCAACGTCGATTCACTACGTGCTTCTTCTGTTTTCTTCTTGGATGCCATCAGTGGCTAATCTCCTGACGTCTGCTCACCCCGGGCGCAGGTTGCCGCCACACGGCGGTGAGTCTTTGAAAAATTCTTAAAATCCTTATTCAATTGTCGTGCCTTCCATTCTGGCACAGAGCTCGACCTAGGCTCACATGTTAGTATCGCCGCTATGTCCGACAGCGCGCCCACAAACACACCGGCAGAGCGGAAATTACCTGAACAGACGCCACGCACAGTGGCGCAGGCGCGCGCCCGCAACGAGATTGCGCTGCGGGATATCATCACAGTTGCTGTACCGGCGGGCATCGCCTCCGGCCTTCGCGCCGTCGATTTTCCTCCCCCTTATGCGGTCCCTGTCTATGCGGTGCTCATCATGGTGATGCTCTACGGCGCCATCCGCATCATTCGCAGCAAGCCAAAGTTCGTCCAAGCTGCGCAAGAAGAGTACCGGGCGGGCGATTACCCTCTTCTCGCCTACTTTCTACCGGTGCTTGCTATCTTCTCCCCTCTCATCACTGAGGGAATTAAGTCCACCGGGATTATCGGCGATATCTCACCCAACCCCATCCTTATCGCCGCTGGACTTACTGCCTTCTCTATCCCCGCGTTCATCTTCGGCGGCCGCGCCTTCGGCACGACCTCTTTTCGCGTTGGCAAGCGCCGCATCGAGGCCATCACCGAACAAGGAAGCCTCGAAGGCGTCACTCAAGCGAGCATCACCGCAGTAGAAACTCACCCGGAAGTCCTCAGCGGGCTGGTCGCCGCCGGTGCAGTCACTGGCAATACCACCTCCATCTCTGAGCTGGGGCGGCTGATCGGCTACGAGGAGGGGCTCGAAGAAGAACTCCGTGAACTCGAAGCGGCCGGCGTGGTGAAGCTGCCTGGTCTCATCAAGTGGAATGGTGAGCGGACTTTCAACATCACGCTGACCGAAGCCGGGGTGCGCAGCATGGACGCTGCACGCACGCGCTAGTGCGGAAGAGTGTCATCTCCTGGGAAGAGTTTCGGGCCAATCCACAGCATGAAATAGACCAGACCAACGAGGACCGGAATCTCAACAAGGGGACCAATCGTTCCGGCAAGGGCTTGAGCAGACATCGCTCCGAAGGTGCCGATAGATACTGCAATAGCAAGCTCAAAGTTATTTCCTGCTGCAGTAAACGCCACGCTGGCAGACTGCGCGTAATTCATGCCAACGGCCTTTGCCACGCCCAGCGACAGCACGAACATGCCCACAAAGTAGATAACCAGCGGCACGGCCACGCGCACTACCGTTGCTGGCTGCTCCACAATGTGCTCGCCCTGCAGGGAAAAGAGCAACACAATTGTGTACAGCAGACCAATCATGGCCAGGGGCGATACGGCTGGGAGGAAGCGGTTCTCAAACCATTCCCGTCCTTTTGCCTTTTCGCCCCACACGCGAGACAGCGCACCCAACAGGAACGGTATGCCCAAGAAGACAAGTACGGACTTAACAATGGCCCAGAAGGAAAAGTCAGCGCTCGTCGTGTCCAGGCCCAGCCATCCGGGGAGGACGCGAAGGTAGAACCAGCCCAGAACACCAAACATAGCGACCTGGAAGATGGAGTTCAGGGCGACAAGCACAGCCGTTGCCTCGCGGTCAGCGCACGAGAGGTCCGACCACACAAGTACCATGGCAATACAGCGCGCAAGGCCCACAATGATGAGGCCGGTGCGCAGCTCCGGCTGGTCCGCCAAGAACAGCCACGCCAGGGTAAACATAAACGCCGGCCCCACCAGCCAGTTGAGGACGAGCGATACCGCCATGAGGCGGCCATCCGTGGCAATTTCCTTGGTCTTCTCGTAGCGAACCTTGGCCAAGGGTGGGTACATCATGACGAGGAGACCAATGGCGATCGGGATGGAAATCCCGCCGACTTCAACGGCGCCCAAGGCTTGGCCAATCCCGGGAATGAAGTGGCCAATAAGCAATCCGGCGGCCATCGCCAGAATGATCCACACGGGTAAAAATCGGTCAAGAAAAGACAACCTCGGGCGTTGCGGCACGGCCATGTCTCTCCCTCCTTCAACGTTGAATAGAGCACGATGCAAACATGCAATGTACAGCACGTATTGATATGAGTCAATATAACGTAGGGCGCAAGAATAACCCCTATACTGATCGCATGGCTTCCTCTTCCACGCCCGAGACCAGCGCGCGCGGCACTGAGTGTTGCTCCTTAAGCACGGGCCCGCTCAACGACGCCGAGGCGAGGCATTTTTCGCAGCAATTCAAAGTGCTGGCAGACCCAGCACGCCTGCGTCTTTTGTCCATCCTGTGCGATGAAGGCTGTGGACCCATGAGCGTCACGGAACTCACCGAGCTCACTGCGCTGAGCCAGCCCACGGTCTCCCACCACCTAGCGCGCCTGCGGGAGGCCGGCTTGCTATCGAAGCAGCAACGCGGCCGCACCGTCACCCACCAGGTGCACAAAGACGCCTTTATGGCATTGCGCACGCTGCTCTCGTTCGACTAAGCCGCGCCCAGATTATCTGCGCTCGAGCACACAGGACGGGTTCGGGCTAAGGGCCAGAAATGACAAAAGTCCGAGCAGTTCACTCATCTTTGTGAACTGCTCGGACTTTATTGCGCGCTAGGCGCGATGAACTTCTTTAGAGGTTCGGGAACCAGATGGAGATCTCACGCTCAGCGGACTCCGGGGAGTCGGAACCGTGGACGACGTTCTCGCCAACGGTCAGAGCGAAGTCACCGCGGATGGTGCCCGGGGTGGCCTTCTCCACCGGGTGGGTGCCACCGGCCAGCTGACGCCATGCGGCGATAGCGGACTCGCCCTCGACGATGCCAGCAACCAACGGTGCAGAGGTGATGAAGTCAACGAGCTCGCCGAAGAAAGGCTTGTCCTCGTGCTCGGCGTAGTGCTTCTTTGCGGTCTCCTCGTCGGCGACGCGCAGATCCATGGCGACGAGCTTCAGGCCCTTGCGCTCGATGCGGGAGATAATCTCGCCCACGTGGCCGTTCTTGACGCCGTCCGGCTTGATGAGAATCAGTGTACGTTCAGTCATAGGGCACATAGTACAGAATGGGTGCTCCCGCGTCCTGCCAGTGGGCCAATTATTAAGCGCTACGTAAGGCGTTGCACGATTTCCTCCGCACGCTCATGGCTCGTGCCACGAAACCACAGCTGCACTTGGCGCACGGCCGTGCCGTATTGACCGCTCTCCAGCAGGCTTTTCAGATCCTCGCGCTGCCACTCCTCCAGATCCGCAAACTCCACCGGCTTCTCATCGCGCTGCTGCTTGAGCATGCCCACGACGAGGAACACAAAGGCCGGGAGCATCAACGCAAGCGGGAGCGCAAAGCCCCCAACATACAGCTTGGCCACGAGTGCGGCGATGCACAGCAGCGCGGAAATACCATAGAGGAGAAAGAGCATGCCCGTTAGTGTAGCGCGTCCAGCGTCGACTGCAGCCAGGCGCGAGAACTCATGAGCAGGCGCTTTGCCACCGCGGTATGGGGAGCCCACAGCTCGAAGGCATGCACGCCGCCGTCTACGACCTCGCATTGCGTGGGCACGCCGGCAGACTTCAGACGCTCGGCGTAGTCCACAATTTCGTCGTAGAAAAGCTCACTGCTCCCCGCATACAACCAAGCCGGTGGCAGACCTGCTAACTCCGCGCGGCGACCGGGCACGGCATAGGGTGCGTCTGGGTTGCCGTTGGTGTAGTAGCGCCAAGCCTGCGCATTGGAGTCCGCGTCCCAGATGGGATTGCGGTCGGTGGAGGCAGCGCGGTCATCGAGCATCGGGCAAAAGAGCCACTGCCCCGCCGGCTGAATTCCGCCTTCATCTAGGAGGCGCTGGCACAGTGCGGCGGCGAGCCCTCCCCCGGCGCTTTGGCCGCCGATGACAATCCGATCTGGGCTGATTCCCAGATCTTCCGCATGCGTGAGGAGCCAGTGGTGGGCCGAGTGGACGTCGTCAAGCGCGGCCGGATAGGGGTTCTCCGGGGCATAGCGGTAGTGCGGCGCAATGACGGTGACACCGACTTCCGCGGCGGTCTCCTTGAGGTGTTTGACGTCTTGGCGCGGATGGCCCATGAGCAGCCCTCCGCCGTGGATCCACAGCACAGCGCCGCGCGGGTTCTCCGGGCTATAGATGGTCGCGCGGATATCGGAATTCTTCACCTGCTGCGTGCGCACGCCCTGGATATAGGGTGCGGGCCACAGCGCGGGAACTACACGCCCGGCGCGGCGGATCAGCGGATTGGTTGGATCCCACAGTGAGATGAACGCCGCGCCCGCGCGCAGCTCCGGGCGAATATACACCGCTGCGGCCTACTTCTCAGTCAGGTGCTGCGTGGTGAGGTAACCGCGTTCCATGCGGGCGACGATCACCGAGCGCATATAGGCCGCGAGCGCCCAGAGCAGGGCGAAGATGATGAAGATCGTGGCCACGGACCAATGGACCATGAAGCCGAGAACAATGCCGATAATGTGGAGGACAATCTGTGCCCCAACGATCCACGGCTTATTCATGAAGGGGAAGGATGCAAGCAGTAGCACCATAAAGCCGATCACCACGCCGTAGTTAAACGGGGTCCACAGAGTGCCGTCATACAGCTTGTACAGCATTGGCAGCGCCAGAACCAGGGTGATCAGTTCCATGGTGAGGGAGCTGGCCACCACCATGCCGCCGAATTGCTTGAGGGGATCCTTGGCCGGTGCTTGGCCTAGTCCGAGCGGGCCGATCTCCTCCTCAGGGATGGGTTTGCGGGGGCTCATGCGGGCTCCTTTCCAAAGAGTGCGCGGGCGTCACCAGCAGTGACCACCGAGCCGGTAATCACGATGCCGGATCCGGACTGCACGTCGGCGTCCTCCGCCAATTCAACGGCCTGAGTATAGGCACTAGGCAGGTCGGGCTCGACGTACACCCGTTCTTCACCGAAGATGTCGCGCGCCAGCTCCGCTAGCTCATAGGCATCGCGGGCGCGCGGCGAGGTGTTCTGCGTGATCACGACTTCTGTGAGGACCGACTCGAGGGCTGTGAGGATGCCGGCGGCGTCCTTGTCCGCGAAGATGGACACCACGCCGATGAGGCGCGCGAAATCGAAGTCTCGGTCGAGCGCTGCGGCCAGGGCCTTAGCACCGTGTGGGTTGTGGCAGGCGTCAAGGAAGGTCGTAGGGCTGGTGCGCACGCGCTCCAAGCGGCCGGGGGAAATGGCCTTGGCAAAGCCGGTGCGCACCGAAGCAAGGTCGAGCGGATGGCCTGCCGACGCCCCGAAGAAGGCCTCCACCGCAGCCAAAGCCACGGCCGCGTTCTTGGCTTGGTGCTCGCCGTGCAGTGGCAGGAAGATGTCTTCGTACATCCCACCCAGGCCCTGGATGGTGAGCTGCTGGCCGCCCACTGCAATGCGGGATTCCAGCGCGGCGAACTCGGAGCCCGCGCGCGCTACGCCGGCGCCGACGTCGACGGTGCGCTGCAGCAGCACGCGCATGGCTTCTGGGTCTTGCTCGGCAATGATGGCGATGTTCTCCCCCGGCGTGAGCACGTCGTCGGCATCGTGCTCACGGGCCTTGATAATGCCGGCCTTCTCACCGGCGATCTCGGTGATGGTGTCACCGAGGTAGTCCGTGTGGTCGAGGCCTACCGGCATGACCACGGCCACTTCCGCGTTAACCACGTTGGTGGCATCCCACGTGCCGCCGAGGCCCACCTCGACGACGGCGACGTCGATGGGGGCATCGGCAAAGGCTGCGTAGGAAATGGCAACAAGCACTTCGAAGGTGGACATGGGAATGTCGGAGCGGGAATCCACCATCTCCACATAAGGCTTGATTTCGCGCCAGATGCGCACGAAGTCGCGCGGGTGGATGGGGTGGCCGTCGATGCCGATGCGCTCGGTCACCAGCTGTAGGTGGGGGCTGGTGACGAGGCCTACGCGGCGGTGGAAGGAGCGCAGCAGCGAATCGATCATGCGGGCGGTCGAGGACTTGCCGTTGGTTCCAGCGACCTGGATGACGTGGAAGGAACGCTCCGGATTGCCCAACAGATCCATGAGCATCTCGATGCGCTCGAGGCTGGGCTCAATGATGGTCTCTGGGGCGCGCGCGTTGAGCTCCGCGGTTACCTGAGCCAGCTCCGCGAGCTCCTCCGGCGTGGCCTGCTCGGGCGCTGCCTCCTCGTAGTCATCCTCGCCGCCGAGGTTGAGTGTTAGGCCGGAGTCGGTGATTTCGACCGGCCCGCCATCGGTGCCCTCCGCGAGGGCATCGACGACCTCAAATTCCTCGCGGTCTTTCTCCCCCGCCACTACTTGAGTCCCTTCAGACGTGCGGTGATGCGCTCGACTTCTTCCTGGGCCACCTGCTGGCGAACGCGGATCTTCTCCACGACTGCCTCCGGCGCCTTGGACAGGAAGGCCTCGTTGCCCAGCTTCTTGCCGGTCTGGTCCAGTTCCTTCTGGGCCTTGGCCAGATCCTTCTCCAGGCGCTTGCGCTCGGCTTCGACGTCGACGGCGCCGGAGGTATCCAGGGTGACCTCGACGGTGGCCTGGGACAGGCGCACCTCGATGGAAGCAGAGGCGGTGAAGTCTTCGCCCGGCTCCGTGGTGTTGGCCAAGTTGCGGATGAGCCCCTCCTGCTCCTGCAGGTCGGCCGCGGCGAAGTCGAGGCGGCCCGGGACCTTCTGGGAAGGCTTGACACCCTGATCGGAGCGGAAGCGACGCAGCTCGGTGATGAGCTTGTCGGCGTCCTGAATGCGGCGGGCAGCCACCTCATCCTTCTCCGCGCCACCGTTGGTGTGCTCCTGGGTAGGCCACTGCGCGGTGACGATGGTCTCCCCGCCAGTCAGAGCCTTCCACAGGACCTCGGTGACGAAAGGCATGGTCGGGTGCAGCAGGCGCAGAACCAGGTCAAGCACGCGGCCCAGAACGATCTGAGTGGTGCGTCCGGTGGCCTGCTCCTCGGCGCTCGCCGCATCGAAGTCGCGCGGGATCTGGGTCTTGGCAATCTCCAGGTACCAGTCACACAGCTCATCCCACACGAAGTGGTAGAGCAGCTCGTTGGCCTTGGCAAACTGGTAGTCATCCAGGTAGGCGTCCACCTTGGCGCGGACTTCTTCGGAGCGGTCGAGGATCCAACGGTCGGCGTCGGTCAGCGCGTCACGTGCCGGCAGCTTAGCCACACCCGCGCCGTTCATGAGCGCGAACTTGGTGGCGTTGAAGAGCTTGGTGGCGAAGTTACGTCCGGCGGCGGCAGCGTCGACAGCCAGCGGCAAGTCCACGCCCGGGTTCGCGCCGCGAGCCAGGGTGAAACGCAGTGCGTCCGCACCATAGTCGCGCACCCAATCCATCGGGTCGATGCCATTGCCCAGGGACTTCGACATCTTGCGACCCTGCTCATCGCGCACCAGGCCGTGCAGGTAGATGTCGGTGAACGGAACCTGCGGGCGGCCATCCTTGCCTTCGCCGAGCAGCTCCGGGGTGTGGGCGCCGGCGAAGGTGCCGAACATCATCATGCGTGCGACCCAGAAGAAGAGGATGTCATAGGCGGTGACCAGCACGTTCGTGGGGAAGAACTTCTCCAGATCTGCGGTCTTATCCGGCCAGCCCATCGTGGAGAAAGGCCACAGCGCGGAGGAGAACCAGGTGTCCAGCACGTCCGGGTCCTGGACATAGCCTTCTGGGGCTTCCTCATCGGGGCCGAGGCAGATGATGTCTCGCTGGCCGTCCTCGCCCTCCGGGCCATACCAGATCGGGATGCGGTGTCCCCACCACAGCTGGCGGGAGATGCACCAATCGTGCATGTCATCGACCCACTCGAAGTAGCGCGGCTCCAGGGACTTCGGGTGGATGGTGGTATCGCCCTCGCGGACGGCGTCGCCAGACATCTTCGCCATCTTCTCCACGGCCACGAACCACTGCAGGCTCAGGCGCGGCTCGATGGGCTCGCCGGAGCGCTCCGAGTGGCCCACGGAGTGGACGTAGGGGCGAATCTCCTTGACAATGCGGCCCTGCTCGCGCAGCGCCTCGCGGATCTCCACGCGGGCTTCCTCGCGGGTCAGGCCGTCAAACTTCGTGCCTGTATTCGCGATATGCCCGGTGGTGTCCATGATGGTCGGCATGTCCAGGTCGTGGCGCAGGCCCATAGCGTAGTCATTCGGATCGTGCGCCGGGGTGATCTTCACTGCACCGGTACCGAATTCCATGTCCACGTAGTCATCGGCGATGATCTTCAGGCTCAGGTCATCGCGGAAGGGGTGCGGCAGCTCCTGGCCCACCAGGTGGGCGTAGCGCTCGTCGTCGGGGTGGACGGCGATGGCGACGTCGCCCAGCATGGTCTCCACACGGGTGGTGGCCACGATGAGGTGCGGTTCATCGTCGTTCAGCGAGCCATAGCGAATGGACACGAGCTCGCCCTCGACGTCCTTGTACACGACCTCAATATCAGAGACGGCGGTCTCCAGCACTGGGGACCAGTTGACCAGGCGGTTGGCCTGGTAGATCAGGCCCTCGTCGTAGAGGGTCTTGAAGATGGTCTGCACGGCGCGGGAAAGACCATCATCCAAGGTGAAGCGCTCGCGGGACCAGTCCACCGAGTCACCGATGGCGCGCATCTGGTTCTGGATGGTGCCGCCGAATTCTTCCTTCCACTCCCAGACCTTGTTGATGAATTCCTCGCGCTCATAGTCCCAGCGCTTCTTGCCCTCCTGCTCACGCAGGCGGGCCTCCACCTTGGTCTGTGTGGCGATACCGGCATGGTCAGCACCCGGCAGCCACAAGGTGGCATAGCCCTGCATGCGCTTGCGGCGAATGATGGAGTCGATCAGAGTATGGTCCAGGGCGTGGCCCATGTGCAGCTGGCCGGTGACGTTCGGCGGCGGCAGCACGATGGAATAGGGCTCCGCCTCCGAGGACGCGTCCGGGGTGAAGTAACCGGCGTTCACCCAGCCTTCGTAGAGGTCCTTCTCTACTGCCTGCGGCTCCCAGGACTTGGGAAGCTGGTCCGCGCGGTTGGTGCCAACGAGTTGCTCTTTATTCTGATCAGTCACCTGGCCAACTCTACCCTGTGCGTCAACTGGCACCAGCGCCCTGTCTAGAGTAAGGGCATGTCTCACAATCCTGGCCGCCGCGCCCGTCTCCGCACCCGCCATTTCGCCCGTGCCAAAGAAAACTCTCAGGCCTTCGCGTGCTTGACGAGCTATGACTGCATGACCGCCGAAATCTTCGACGAAGCCGGGGTCGATCTCCTGCTCGTCGGCGATTCTCTGGCCAACGTGGTCCTGGGCCGCGAAACCACGCTCTCGCTCACGCTGGATGAGATGATCCCCCTCGCCCGCGCGGTGGTTGCATCGACCTCCCGTGCCTTCGTGGTGGTGGATCTGCCCTTTGGTTCCTATGAGGCCGGCCCCACCCAGGCACTGGAGTCTGCTGTGCGCGTCATGAAGGAAACGGGTGCGCAAGGAGTCAAGCTGGAGGGCGGTGCGGAGCGCGCTCCCATTGTTGCCGCGCTTGTCGCCGCTGGCATCCCCGTCTGCGCCCACATCGGATTCACGCCTCAGCAGGTCCACGCCTTGGGCGGCTTCGTGGTCCAGGGCCGCGGTGCCGGCGCGGAGAAGCTTCACGACGACGCCCGCGCCCTCGCCGAGGCCGGCGCCTTCGCCGTGGTGCTGGAGATGGTCCCGGCTGCCCTTGCTGAGCAGGTCACCAAGGAGCTGCCCATTCCCACCATCGGCATCGGCGCGGGTGCGCAGACCGATGGCCAGATTCTGGTGTGGACCGATGCCTTCGGCCTGGGCGGGCCCAAGGCCCCGCGCTTCGTGCGCCGCTACGCAGACCTGCGCGGTGCGCTACTGGAAGGTGCGAAGGAATACGTAGCGGATGTGAGCGAACGCTCCTTCCCCAACGCCGAGGAGTCCTTCGAGGACTAAGGTTTTGGCCATGCAGATCCTCACAACTAAATCTGAACTCCGCGCCTTCCGCGCCGCAGCCTCCGGCACCGTGGGCTTGGTGCCCACGATGGGCGCGCTTCACGACGGCCACGCGTCCCTCCTCCGCCGCGCCCGCGAAGAGAACGACACCGTGGTGTGCTCGGTCTTCGTCAACCCCCTCCAATTCACCGACCTGGGCGACTGCGAAGACTACCGCGCCTACCCGCGCGATCTGGATGCGGATGCCGCGCTGCTGGACTCGCTGGGTGTTGATGCTGTCTTCGCCCCCAGCGTGGAGGAGATGTACCCGGATGGCACCCCGCGGGTGTGGGTGCGCACCGGCGAGATGGGCTCGGTTTTGGAAGGTGCCTCGCGGCCCGGCCACTTTGACGGCGTGGCCACCGTGGTGAGCAAGCTGTTCAACCTCGTGCGCCCCGACCATGCCTACTTTGGGCAGAAGGATGCCCAGCAGGTGGCCGTTATCCGGCGCTTGGTGGCGGACCTCGACCTGCCGCTGGAGATCATCAGCGCGCCCATCGTGCGCGCAGCGGACGGCGTGGCCGAGTCCAGCCGCAATGCTCGCCTGAGCCCTGCCGAGCGCGAGCAAGCCGTGGCGCTGTCCCAGGCGCTCTTCGCTCTGCACGACGGTGCTTCCCTCGAGGAGGCTGAAGCCCAGCTCGCCTCCTCCCCCGGCGTCACGGTGGACTACCTCACCGTGGTGGACCCGGCCACGCTGGAGCCCATTGATGCGCAACACCGGCCCGCCCTGGCGCTGGTGGCGGCGCAGGTGGGGCCGGTGCGGCTCATCGATAACTTAGTGCTTGAGGCTTAGCCCTCGAGCAGGTGAGCTACGGCCTCGCGCTCCTCACGCAGCTCCTGCACGGAGGCCTCGATGCGCTCCTTCTGGAAATCGTTGAGCTCGAGACCCTGAACGATTTCCCACTTGCCGTCGCGGGCGACGGTGGGGAAACCTGCAACGAGGCCCTCGTCCACGCCATAGGAGCCATCGGAGACGACGGCTGCGGTGCGCCAATCCTCAGTGCCGTGGATCCAGTCGTGCATGTGATCCACCGCCGCAGACGCTGCGGAAGCGGCTGAGGACTTACCGCGCACAGCAATGATCTCGGCGCCGCGCTTAGCCACCTTCGGAATCATTTCTTCCTTGTACCAGGTCTCATCAACCTCCGCGTTGGAGAAGGTCAGGTCCGGGAACTGGGATGCAGAGTGGTTGCCCCAGACGGCAACCTTGGTCAGCTCCGCGGTGGGCATGCCCGTCTTGAGGGAGACCTGGCTCTGGGTGCGGTTGTGGTCCAGGCGCATGAGCGCGGTGAACTGGCTCGGGTCCAGGTCCGGTGCACTGTTGGCAGCGATATAAGCGTTAGTGTTGGCCGGGTTACCCACGACGAGGACGCGGACATCGCGCGCGGCGACGTCGTTCAGCGCCTTGCCCTGCACGGTAAAGATGGCACCGTTAGCCTCCAGCAGGTCTGCGCGCTCCATGCCCTTGGTGCGCGGGCGGGAGCCCACGAGGAAAGCGGCCTTGGTGTCCTTGAAAGCCACGTTTGGATCATCGGTCACGGTGATGCCGCGTACCAGCGGGAATGCGGAATCATGAAGCTCCATGGCCACGCCTTCAGCTGCGCCAATGGCGTCCGGGATTTCCAGCAAAGCCAGCTCCACCGGGGTGTCCTTGCCATAGACATCGCCCGCAGCGATGCGCCACAGCAGGGAGTAAGCGATATTTCCGGCGGCGCCGGTCACGGTAATCTTGACGGGTTGGGAAGCAGTCATGTGTGAATCCTTTCGGCTCGGTACTCACCTTCCCAGCCTAGTCCCGTTTTTCGCCCCCATGGGGTGTAATTTTACCCCCGAAAGATGCGAGTTCTTTGTACTTGAGCTCCATGACCGTCTTTTTTCGGCATAGTGGACAACTGTACGCATATTCATCGACTAGACGGGACTTTCCATGAGCACTGAGACTGCATCGGTCGACTCCGGCTCTGTTGAGCGCGTGATCGATGTTGCGATTGCAGAGTTTGCTGAGCACGGCTATGCCGAGACCAAGCTCGAATCCGTGTCGAAGCTCTCTGGGATGTCCAAGCGCATGATCCACTACTACTTCGGGGACAAGAAGGGCCTCTACCAGCAAGCCTTGGCGGCGGCGGCGCGGCGCCTCAACCCGCCGGAGGACAGCCTGGAGATCAACTCCGCCGTTCCGGTCGAGGGCGTGCGCACCTTGGTGGATTGGTTGTTCCGCCAGCATGTGGATAACCCTGAAGCCATTCGGATGCTGACGATGGAATCCTCCCACAGTGTGCTGGAGTCCTCGCAGGCGCTTGTCGACGTTTCCGAGATCTCCCTCCACCTAGACCGGCTGCTTATGCTGGGCCAAGATTCCGGCGCGTTCCGCCCGGGCATTTCCGCCAACGACATCTTCACGTTGATTTCTGCGCTCACGATGTACCGGGTGACGAATCACGCGATGATGAGCAACCTGCTCGACATCGACATGCATACCCACAACAACACCGAAGGCCTACACCGCATGGCCGTCGATGCCGTGCTGGCCTTCCTCACTGCGAATATCCCCGACATCGGTTTTGAGTCCTACCTCGCTCAGAACGAAACTGAGCTTGACGCCGAGTCAGCACCCTTGGACGTCTACTCCACCGAGGACGAGGGCGACGTGCCCACGGGCCTGTACGGGTAGAGCCCTCTCCCAGCACCGCGCGGGCAAAGAGACCAAAGCAGAGGAACCATGTGCGCGCCGGCCTGAGCAAAAGCCCAGGTCACGATCTCACGCCACAGCTACATGGTCCCATTCATCTGGTTCCTTTGCCCCCAACAGGCAGATGGCATCTGACAGACGGCGTTTTCGGGCTGAAAACGCCATGTAGACAGCACAAAAGGCATCTTCAGCCTTGAAGATGCCTTTTAAGAGATGCCGTTTAGGCGGATTCCTTCGCCTCGTCCGAGTACACGAACTCCGGCTCGCCGCCGTCAGTCACGCAGTCCTTCGTGATGTGGACGCTGGCGATGTCCTCGCGGTCTGGGAGGTCATACATGATGGGCACGAGCAGCTCCTCCATGATGGCGCGCAGGCCACGTGCACCAGTCTTGCGCTCGAGCGCGAGCTCAGCGATCGCTTCCAGCGCTGCGTCTTCGAAGTGCAGCTCCGCACCATCCATGCTGAACAGGCGCTGGTATTGCTTGACCAGAGAGTTCTTCGGCTCCACGAGCACCTTAACTAGCGATTCGCGGTCCAGGTTATCCACCGTGGCAACCACCGGCAGGCGGCCGATGAACTCAGGGATGAGGCCGAATTTCACCAGGTCCTCCGGGCGCACCTGTGAGAAGAAGTCGACTGATTCCTTCTCATCCTTAGTTTCCAGCTTGGCGCCAAAGCCCACGCCCTTCTTGCCCACGCGCTCCGAAATCACCTTGTCCAAGCCCGCAAAAGCACCGGCCACGATGAAGAGGATGTTCGTCGTATCCAGCTGGATGAATTCCTGGTTCGGGTGCTTGCGCCCGCCCTGCGGCGGAATCGCCGCCACGGTGCCCTCGAGGATCTTCAGCAGCGCCTGCTGCACGCCCTCACCGGACACATCACGCGTAATCGAGGGGTTCTCCGACTTGCGGGAGATCTTATCCACCTCATCGACGTAGATGATGCCGTGCTGCGCGCGCTCCACGTCAAAGTCCGCTGCCTGCAACAGCTTAAGCAGGATGTTCTCGACGTCCTCGCCCACGTAGCCAGCCTCGGTCAGGCTGGTGGCATCCGCGATGGCGAAGGGGACGTCCAACAAACGCGCCAGGGTCTGCGCCAGGTAGGTCTTACCGGAGCCCGTCGGCCCCAGCATCAGGATGTTGGACTTGGAAATCTCAACTTCTTCATCCTGTGCCTTCTTCCGGCGGCCCTCCAGGCCCGCGGCCTCTTCAGCCTTGATGCGCTTGTAGTGGTTGTAGACCGCCACCGACAACACGCGCTTGGCTTGATCCTGACCAATGACGTACTTATCCAGAAAAGCCGAAATCTCCGAAGGACGCGGAAGGCGCATCTCCTTCTCTTCGTCCGCCTCGGCCTGAGCCGCGCCGAGCTCCTCCTCGATGATTTCGTTGCAGAGCTCGATGCACTCGTCACAAATGTAGACGCCGCCGCCGGCGATAAGCTTCTTCACCTGCTTCTGGCTCTTTCCGCAGAAGGAACACTTGAGCAAGTCAGCGCTTTCTTGCATACGTGCCATGAAGGCCTTTCAACTCTTTTCTCTGGGGCTATGGTGGGGCGATTTTACCGCAGTTTGTTCCACTCTAGTAAACCACTTGGACCCAAGCGCTATTCCGCACGCGACGGCGCGCCCTTGAATTTAAAACGGCAGTTAGTAGACATAGACAGAGCGGTTCACTAACTTACATCGAAACCGCTCTATCCGCAGAAAGATTTTCATGGACATCCGCGAACTCATCGACCGCTCCCCCATGGGCGCGCGCCAGTGGCTCATCATCGCCATTGCCCTCTTCCTCAATGCCCTCGACGGCTACGACATGGTCGCCATGGCCTTCGGCGCCGGCACCGTCAGCGAAGAATTCGCGCTGTCCGACTCTTCCCTCGGCTGGCTCCTGTCCGCTGCCCTCATCGGTATCGGCCTTGGCTCGCTCTTCCTCGCCCCGTTGGCTGACCGCCTTGGCCGCACCACGCTCATCACGGCCTCGCTCGTCATCGACCTCGTCGGCCTCGTGCTCACCGCCCTCGCGCCTACTTTTAGCCTGCTGTTGCTGTGCCGCCTGATCACCGGCATCGGCGTCGGCGGCGTCCTCGTCTGCGTCACCGTGCTCGTCAGCGAATACTCCAACCTGCGCTTCCGCGGTCTCGCCGTCGCCATCTACGCCTCCGGCTACGGCCTCGGTGCCTCCTTCTGCGGCGTCGTCGCCTCTTCCTTCGATACCTGGCAGCCCATCTTCTGGGTCGGTGCCGCACTGACCGTCGTCGCCCTTCTCCTCACGGTTGCTTTCGTCCCCGAATCCGCCGACTTCCTCGCCGCTCGCGGCCGCATGGATTCTGTCCGTACCATCGCTGCCAAACTCGGCCTCACGGGCGAAGTCAGCGTCCGCCCCCGCACCGCCCACAAGGCCTCCTTCAAGGACCTCGTCTCGCCGCAGTTCCTGCGCACCTCCATCAAGCTGTGGCTGGCCTTCAGCTTCATCATGTTTGCCTACAACTTCACCTCGCAGTGGACCCCGAAGTTGCTCACCGCCGAGGGACTTACCGCGCAACAGGGCATCATCGGGGGCATCATGCTCTCCTTCGGCGGTGCCATCGGCGCCATTCTCTTCGGCCTATTTACCACGCGCATCGACGCCCGTCCCTTGCTCATCGTCTTCTGTCTTATCTCCTCCGTCGTCCTTATCGGCTTCATTAACTCCACCACCGTGCCTTCCCTCATGTTTGCTCTCGGCGTCGGCGTAGGCCTTACTCTCAACGCCTGCATCTCCGGCCTCTACACCGTCACCCCGGAGGCTTACCCTTCGGCGCTGCGCACCACCGGCACGGGCGCTGCCATCGGCATCGCTCGCGTGGGCGCTACCCTCGCCCCCATCCTGGCGGGCTACCTCCTCGAAAGCGGCTGGACCCCCACCGGCCTGTACACCCTTGCTGGTGTCACCGCAGTACTTGCAGCAGTCTCCCTCATCGGTGTGCGCGCCTACACGGCAACCACCAAGCAGACAGCACCCCAGCCTGTGGCGGCCTAGGCTGGAGGGCGCACACAGACCCAACCGCTGAGGAGCACCACATGTTTGATCTTCAGGACCACGTCGCCATCGTCACCGGCGCCGCCGCCGGAATCGGCCGCGGCATCGTCAGCGCTCTGCGCGAAGCAGGTGCCACGGTCGTCATCGCCGACCTCAACCTCGAGGCCGCCCAGAAGGCCGCCGAGGAACTCGGGGCGGACGCCCTGCTTGTCGACGTCACCTCGCGCGACTCCGTCCGCAACCTCTACAGGGACGTCGTCAAGCGCTATGGCCGCATCGACATCGTCTGTTCCAACGCCGGTGTCTTCCCCAACTGCCCACTCGAGGACATGACCGACGAGCAATGGGACACCATGTTCGCCATCAATACGCACGGCACGTTCACCGTGGTGCAGGAAGCGCTGCCCTATATGAAGGAGGCGGGCTACGGGCGCATCGTCATCACGACGTCTATCACCGGCTCGCACACCGGTTACCCAGGCTGGGCGCACTACGGCGCATCGAAGGCCGCACAACAAGGCTTCATGCGCTCCGCGGCACTGGAAGTTGCCCGTGATGGCATCACCATCAACGGTGTTCTGCCGGGCAACATCCTCACCGAGGGCTTGGAGGGCCAAGGCCAGGAGTACCTCGACCAAATGGCACGCTCCATCCCCATGCACCGCTTAGGTTCCCCACGCGATATCGGCAACGCCGCGGCCTTCCTCGCCTCCCGCGAGGCAGGCTACATAACGGGACAGACCATCATCATTGACGGCGGCCAGATCCTGCCTGAGTCCCCGGAGGCTATCCTGCCTCCCTACGAGAGCTAAGAGCCTTATAACGACGTCAAGCCCCGCTACCGGAAACATCCGAAAGCGGGGCTGAATTCGTCTATTCAGCTATGCGTTGAGCTTGCGGTAATCAAAGACGGTATCGATAAGACCGTATTCGACGGCTTCCTGCGCAGTGAGGATCTTGTCACGGTCGGTATCGATGCGCACCTGCTCCGCAGTGCGGCCGGTGTGCTCAGCCAGGGTCTCCTCCATGAGGCGGCGCATGCGCTCGATCTCGTTGGCCTCGATCTCAAGGTCAGAGACCTGGCCCTGCGTGCCCTGCGTGCGCGGCTGGTGAATCAGCACACGAGAGTTCGGCAGAGCGGCGCGCTTGCCCGGAGCACCGGCTGCCAGCAGCACGGCGGCAGCGGAAGCAGCCTGGCCCAGGCAGACGGTCTGCACGTCAGGACGCACGTAGCGCATGGTGTCGTAGATGGCCATCAGCGCGGTGAAGGATCCGCCCGGGGAGTTGATGTACATCGTGATGTCGCGGTCCGGATCCTGAGACTCCAGGACCAGCAGCTGCGCCATGATGTCGTTGGCGGAGGTGTCATCGACCTGGGTGCCCAGGAAGATGATGCGCTCTTCAAAAAGCTTGGAATACGGGTTGGTGGTCTTCGATCCCTGTGCATTCTGCTCAATGAACTCCGGCAGAACGTAGCGGGAAGAAGGCATCTGAAGGCTAGACATAGTGATAAAGCTCCTTGTTCCCTAGTTGGTGATAGGACCGTTGACGGACTCGATGACATGGTCGACGATGCCGTATTCCTTGGCCTGCTGGGCGGTAAACCAGCGGTCGCGGTCCGAATCCTTGGTGATTTGCTCGAAGGTCTGGCCGGTGTGCTCAGCGATGAGCTCAGCCATCTCGCGCTTGGTCTGCGCGAACTGCTCGGCCTGGATGGCGATATCTGCGGCGGTACCACCCACACCAGCGGAAGGCTGGTGCATCATGATGCGGGCGTGCGGCAGCGCGTAGCGCTTGCCCTTGGTGCCGCCGGACAGGAGGAATTGGCCCATCGAGGCAGCCAGGCCCATGCCATAGGTAGCCACATCGCACGGCGAGTACTTCATCGTGTCGTAGATGGCCATGCCCGCGGTAACGGAGCCACCCGGGGAGTTGATGTAGAGCGAAATGTCGCGCGTTGGGTCCTCTGCGGACAGCAGGAGGATCTGGGCGCACAGCTTGTTCGCAATCTCATCATCAACCTGGGTTCCCAGGAAAATAATGCGCTCGCGCAAAAGGCGCTCATAGACGCTATCACCCAGGTTCATACCCGTTGAGGATGAGTCCATGGAAATATTCTCAGACATTAGTGGTTCTCCTTGAAGTGAAGAATGCTTTAACTGGCCCCACCTTACCGGCATTCCTCTCAAACTTGGCCTCTGTTCGCTATAAGCGTTGGGGCACAGCGCCAAAGGCACATACGGAAGCTGGGTTAACATTTACTCATGTCTGTTTCCGAGCTGTCCACCAGTACCCAGAATTATTTGAAAGCTATCTGGGGGCTAAAAGAATGGTCATCCGAGCCCGTTACCGCCACACTTATAGCGAAACAGCTGGGACTCAAGCTCTCCTCGGTCTCCGATGCAGTGCGCAAAATGTCGAAGCAAGGGCTCGTGTCACACACGCCCTATGGCTCTGTGGAGTTAACCGAACTTGGCAGGCAGTACGCATTGGTCATGGTGCGCCGCCACCGATTGCTTGAGTCTTTTTTGGTTCAAGCATTGGACTACACGTGGGACGAAGTCCATAATGAAGCCGAAAATCTCGAACACGCGGTGTCCGACATGCTCATAGAACGTGTGGATAAGTTCCTTGATTACCCCACTAGGGATCCGCACGGCGATCCTATCCCTACGGTTGATGGACAGATCACAATCCCCAGTGCGCACCGTCTCACCGACAGCGGTGCACAACCGCAAGTGACCGTGGAACGCATTTCTGATTCCGACCCAGAACTGCTGAAGTTCCTTGAAGAGCGCGGCATTGTCACTGGGGCTGTTCTTAGCACGCGCGAGGGAGCGCCCTTTTCAGACTCTCTCGAAATACAGGTGGCCGGCAGCACTCAGTGGGTAGTGCTTGGACGCCCAGCTACCGACGCAGTGTTTGTAGCACACCACAGCCGTTAGACCTTCCCCTTTGCATTAATCCTACTCTCACCTGCCCTTTTCAAAACTACGTTGGGCCGTAGTTGCAACTACGCCATTGCGTAGTTAGTCTTTTCGAATATCACCTATCCCACTTATGGCTAAGGCCAGGATGAGCAGGATTGCTATGTCAGACTCACCAGATTTGGTGTATTTTTCTAGCGTTTCAGAAAATACAAAAAGATTCGTCGAACGCTTAGATAGACCCGCGGTGCGCATTCCGCTGCGCCCCAAGAAAACCGGGATGATCCAGGTTTCACACCCGTACGTACTCATCGTTCCCACCTACGGCGGAGGCTCGCTCAAACGCGCAGTCCCCAAACAGGTCATCGACTTCCTCAATGACCCAATCAACCGCTCCTTTATCCGGGGCGTTATTACCTCAGGGAATACCAACTTCGGAAGTGCTTACTGCGTCGCCGGACGCATCATTTCCGCCAAGTGCCACGTACCGGAGCTGTATCACTTCGAGCTTCTCGGCACCCAGAAGGACATTGCCGCCGTAAAGCAGGGCCTTCAAAAGTTTTGGGAGCAGCAAAAGCAGCTAACGATGACACCCCATTAATCCCCCACAAGATGAAGAACACATCCGCATCACACAGATTGGACAACACAATGCGGCCTCTTGATGCCACCCCCACACAGACTATTGGCGCTACGCCCCGCACTGCTTCAGCAGACAATGCCGGCGGTGTCGGCAAGCGCAAAAGCTACCACGCACTCAACGCGCAGCTGAACTTGTTCGACGCTTTTGGAAAAATCCAGTTTGACAAGGACATTCAGGCAGCACAAGACTATGTCACGCACCATGTCGCTCCCCGCATGCAACAGTTCGATTCCACCAAGCAACGCTTGGAATGGTTGGTTGATAACGAGTACTACGAGCGGGATTTCCTTGAGCTTTATGATGACGCCTTTCTGTGCGCCATGTACGACAGAGCACACCAAGCTAAACACCAGTTCCGCACCTTCCTCGGCGCATTTAAGTTCTTTACTTCATATGCACTGAAAACCTTTGATGGCTCGCGATTTCTGGAAGGCTACGAAGAACGCGTCGCCACCACAGCTTTGTACCTTGCACAGGGCGATGAAGAGCTTGCGGGGAAGCTGGTGGATGACATCATGACCGGACGCTTCCAGCCCGCCACCCCTACTTTTCTCAACGCAGGCAAAGCCCAGCGTGGCGAAATGGTCTCCTGCTTCCTTCTGCGAATCGAAGACAATTTGGAAAGCATTGGCCGCAGCGTGAACTCTGCACTGCAGCTTTCAAAACGCGGCGGTGGTGTGGCCTTGTTACTGAGCAATCTGCGCGAATCCGGAGCCCCGATCAAAAAGATTGAGAACCAGGCTTCCGGCGTAGTCCCAGTCATGAAAATTCTCGAAGATAGCTTCAGCTATGCCAACCAATTGGGCGCCCGGCAGGGCGCTGGAGCCGTCTACCTGCATGCGCACCATCCAGATATTCTTCGCTTCCTGGATACCAAGCGGGAAAATGCCGATGAGAAAGTCCGCATTAAGACTCTTTCGCTGGGGGTTGTTATTCCAGATATAACCTTCCGGCTGGCCAAAGAGAACAAGGATATGCATCTTTTTAGCCCGTATGACATCGCTCGCGAGTACGGCGTAGCCATGTCTGACATGTCTATCACCGAGTATTACGACGAGTTGGTTGCCAATCCGCGAATTTCTCACACGACCATTAAGGCCCGCGAGTTTTTCACCACGCTGGCTGAGCTTCAGTTTGAATCCGGATACCCCTACATCCTCTTTGAGGATACGGTCAACCGCGCTAATCCCCTCAAAGGACATATCAATATGTCCAACCTGTGTAGTGAAATCCTCCAGGTCAACACGCCATCGACCTACGGAGCTTCGGGTGACTACACCACCGTCGGCCAGGATATTTCCTGCAATCTAGGTTCGCTCAACATTGCGAAGGCTTTTGAATCACCGGACTTTGGGGAGACCGTCGAAACCGCAGTACGTGCCCTCACGAAGGTTTCAGACCTGACGAATATCGAAGCTGTTCCTTCCATCGCTCACGGAAATGCCTCCATGCATGCCATTGGTCTGGGCCAAATGAATCTCCACGGCTTCCTTGCTTCACAGCGTATTCCTTATGGCTGCGCCGAGGCACTGGACTTTACAAATATCTATTTCCTCACGGTGACCTACCATGCGCTCCGCGCATCCCATGCACTCGCGGTTGAAAAAGGTCAACGATTCACAGGCTTCGAAGAATCCACCTATGCCACTGGCGCCTACTTTGACAAATACATCGACAAAGACTGGGTGCCAGCCACTGAACACGTAAAACAGCTCTTCCATGAAGCAGGCGTGCAGATTCCTCAACGCGAGGATTGGCTACGGCTCAAGAAACAAGTGATGCAAGACGGCATCTACAACGCCTACTTGCAGGCAGTTCCACCCACTGGATCAATTTCCTACATCAATGACTCCACCGCGTCCATCCACCCGATTGCCTCCAAAATTGAAATACGCAAGGAAGGCCGCTTGGGGCGCGTGTACTACCCCGCGCCGGAAATGACCAACGACAACCTGGAGTATTTCGATGACTCCTACGCCGTGGGATACAAAAAAATCATCGACACCTACGCCATGGCCACCCAACACGTGGACCAAGGACTTTCCCTGACCTTGTTCTTTACCGCTGATACCACCACGCGGGACATCAACAAGGCACAAATCTATGCCTGGAAAGCCGGAATCAAGACCCTCTACTACATCCGTTTACGCCAATCCGCGCTCCAAGGAACCGAGGTCGAAGGCTGCGTCTCCTGTGCTTTGTAGGAGCACGGCCCTCCCCTTGTCTACAACCATTCACTCAGAAAGAAGGAAGCTATGTCTTCAACATCAAACAGTGCTGAACTAACCAGCATTTCAGTTACTCCGCCGAGCTACCGGCATGATCCTTCAGCCCGCATCCGCGCCATCAATTGGAACCGGGTGAGCGATGGCAAGGATCTTGAAGTGTGGAACCGTCTCACCGCCAATTTTTGGTTGCCAGAGAAGGTCCCGCTTTCTAATGATCTCCCGGCGTGGCAGAAGATGACACCCGAGGAACGCAACCTCACCATGCGGGTGTTCACGGGACTCACCACCCTGGATACTGTCCAGGCCACTGTGGGAGAAATCTGTCAGATTCAAGATGCCCGCACCGAACACGAGGAGGCCGTGTATACCAACATCGCCTTCATGCAGTCAGTCCATGCCCGTTCATACTCTTCAGTGTTTTCTACCCTGAGCAGTACAAAGGAAATTGATGAAGCATACCGCTGGGCGGTGAATAACGACCTTCTCCAGGCACGCGCCAAGAAAGTGCTCGCGCACTATTTTGGGCCGGATCCACTCAAACGCAAGGTGTCATCGACGCTGCTTTCCTCATTGCTTCTCTACGCGGGTTTCTATCTTCCCTTGCACTTTTCTGTCCACGCCACCCTGACAAATACGGCAGACATGATTCGCCTCATTCTGCGTGACAAGGCAGTGCACGGCTACTACTCGGGCTACAAGTATCAGCGCGGTTTGGAATCCACGACCCCGCTACGGCAGAAGGAAATGCATGATTTCACCATTTCTTTGCTCGAAGAGCTTTATGCACTAGAGCTGGACTATTCCGGCGAGCTATATGAGCCTTTGGGACTCATGGATGATGTAGCCGTGTTCGTTCGCTATAACGCCAATAAGGCACTCATGAATTTGGGCTACCCGGACTATTTCCCGCCCGAAGAAACGGAAGTGAACCCAGAAATCCTCGCGGCCCTAGCCCCCGGAGCAGATGAGAACCATGACTTCTTCTCCGGATCTGGTTCCTCCTATGTCATTGGTACTGCTGAAGAAACGAGTGATGATGACTGGGATTTCTAAACCTTTTCCGCGACCGGACCAAGGAAGCTGGCTTGAGACCATCGCGCTGTTTGAAGCCATCCGCGAAGGAAACCAACCCGCAGCCATGCGGCTGTTGAATACATCCGCCGCACGAGAGGCCGTCCTCGGGGGTCTTCTAGGGCTCATCGAACTGTACTTCCGCCATGAAGAAGGAGACAAAGTAGATGGCTTCCTCACCGCCGCCCACGCTGCCGGCCCACCACCGGCCTTTGGCTGCAAGCCTTTTCTCCCTTGACCACGTCTCCCTACACCCAACTAAGAAAGAAGGTTTACCATGACCACCCCACGTATCAGCGTTATCGTCGGCAGCCTGCGCCGAGAGTCATTTGCACGCAAGATTGCACACGAGGTGCTCACGATGATCCCTGAAGACTACGAGGCAAACATCGTGGAAATCCGTGACTTGCCGCTCTATGACTTCGACTACGATGACCCCGCCGTCACGGACAAGCCCACTCCGGCTGAGTACACCACCTTTCGCGAGACCATCAAGAACTCGAGCGGGATCCTCTTCATTACGCCCGAGAACAACCGCACTATCCCTGCCTGCCTCAAAAACGCAGTGGACATCGGCTCTAAACCCAACTCAGATGTGGCGTGGAAGAACCTTCCCGCAGGTATCATTAGCCACTCTGTAGGCCGCATGGGCGGCTACAGTTCACAGAAGAACCTTCGCCTCGCCCTGTCCTACTTCGATATGCCGCTCCCTGGTCAGCCCGAAGTATTTCTGGGCCAATCCCCCACCCTTTTCGAAGAGTCCGGACATCTCAATCAACGCACCGCAGACTTTGTCAAGGATTACGTCATGCGCTTCCTGCAGCTAACCGACGAGGCCGGTAGAGCCACGAACGGCTAGCGATATCCCTAGCCAACACCCATCACGCCCTCTACGAAGTACTCAAAGACTCCTAGAGGGCGTTCACAATGACAAAACCCCGGATTCAGGCTCATCCTTGAGTTACCTGAATCCGGGGTTTCATGCGCGCTCGCCACCACACATGTGGCAGCAGCGCGTTACAAGCGGGAGATTACTTCTCCTCGGAAGCTTCAGCAGCGTCCTCTTCTTCGATCTCACCGAAGTACTGGTCAACGTCAACCTTGTTGCCGGCCTCGTCGGTGACCTCGGCGCGGCAGATAGCCGTTGCCAGGGCCTTGCCGCGGCGAACGTCGGAGAACAGGTTGCCCAGCTGGTTGCTGGACTGCAGCTGCTGGATGAACTGGTTCGGGTCCATGCCGTAAGACTGCGCGGTGAACAGGATGTGGTCGGTCAGCTCCTGCTGGGACACCTCCGGCTCCTCGATCTCAGCCAGGGCGTCGAGGAAGAGCTGGGTGCGAACGGATTCCTCAGCGGACTTGCGAGCATCAGCGTCGAACTCCTCGCGGGTCGTTCCCTGTGCCTCAAGCAGCTGGGCCAGCGCCTTCTCGTCGTGAGCCAGCTGACCCATGACCTGGTGCAGCTGAGCGTGAACCTGCTCATCAACGATGGAGGACGGCAGCTCGAAGGAAACCTCTGCCAGAGCGGCCTTCAGGACCTCATCGCGGATGGCGGCAGCCTGCTCAGACTTCTTGGTCTCCTCGACGCGGGTCTTGGTATCCTCGCGCAGCTCGTCGATGGTGTCAAACTCGGAGGCCATCTGTGCGAACTCGTCGTCGAGATCCGGCAGCTTGCGCTCCTTGGTCTGCTGGACGTGGACCTTCACGGTGGCCTCGTCGCCCTCGTGCTCACCGGACTGGATGGTGGTGGTGAACTCGTTGTCCTCATCGGTCTTCATGCCGCGCAGTGCGGTATCGAGACCCTTAATCAGGTTGTCGTCACCGATGCGGTAGGTCATACCCTCGTGGGAAGCCTCATCGAGCTTGGTGCCATCAACCTCAGTGGTGATGTCGATGATGGCGTAGTCACCGGTCTTCATCTTGCGCTTGGTGTCCTTGAGCTCACCGAAGCGGGAAGCCAGATCCTCAAGCGCCTTGTCGACGTCCTCTTCGGAGGTCTCCAGCGCCGGCACCTTAACGGAGATCTTGGAGAAGTCCGGTACCTCAAACTCGGGGCGGATATCTACCTCAGCGGTGAACTCGACAAAATCGTTGTCCTCCAGCTTGGCAATGTCGATCTCCGGCTGACCAATGACCTTGAGATCGTTTTCGGTAACAGCCTGCTCGTAGCGGGACGGCAACATGTCATTGACTACCTGCTCGAGGATGGGGCCACGACCAAAGCGGGCGTCGATAAGCTGGCGCGGAGCCTTGCCCTTACGGAAGCCCGGGATGGAAACCTGCTGCGCGATCGCCGCGTAGGCCTGATCGATTTCCTTGTCCAGCTCAGCGAACGGAACGTTGACGGTGAGCTTGACGCGGGTATCGCTCAGCTTGTCTACGGTGGTCTTCACGAGAAACTCTCCTGATTGTGATCGTTCAAAGATGAAATTAAGGGGCCTGGATGAGTGTCCAGGCCCCCATACGTCGGGGCGACAGGATTTGAACCTGCGACCCCCTGCTCCCAAAGCAGGTGCGCTACCAAGCTGCGCCACGCCCCGTATGGAAAGCCTCTGCGCCCGGAAGTTCCGCACGCAGCTGCGCTTCATACTGGGGCTAGTGTACCGATAGCTGCTTGACTATCCCAACACCGGCCCCAATTAAACTTTGTTTCCCCACGTCAGGGGCAGCTTTAGCGCTAGAAGTCGAAGTCGAAATCAAACATTCCGCCATCACCCCCGTCGCCGCCAAAGAGGCCATCGAAGAAGCCGCCTTCCTCGCCTCCTCCGACATCGCCAGCGCCCATATCACCGGCTCCGTCCATGGCACCGCCGTCCATGCCTTCAGCGCCGCCGAGGTCTCCACCCCAGTCGCCGCTTTCAGCCGCCGCGGCGGAGTAGCCCACTCCCGCCATGCCGGCAAACATCGCGTTAAACATCATGGAGTAGCCCACCATCCACACGCCGGTGGTCAGCGCATCGGCCCACCACGGGCGGGAATACCAACCGGCCGGGACCGGGCGTCCAGCCACGACACCGCCCGGGTAGTAGTTGGGGGTTTCTGCAGATGCGCTTGGCGACGCCGTCAGCGTCTCCCCGTTTGCCTCCACCGTACGGGTCTCCGTCACCTTGCCGGCCTGGCGCTGGCCCTCCAGCGGTGGCAGCTCCGGGCCCGGATCCATGCCCATAATCTCGCGCGCGGCCGCAACGTAGTAGAGCCCCTCCAGTGCAGATTCGCGCGCCAGGTGCGCCTGCTTCGCTGTCGTGGCCTGAGAAATTGCCGAATTGGCGGCGGTGAAACGCTCGGAAGCATCCGCCATGGCCTGCTGGGAGGCGGTATCCGTGCCGCTGAGGTTCATCACCTGACCGCCGAGACGCTCAGTCCAGCGGCGCGCATCCGCCATCGCGTCATCAAAACGTTGGGATTCTCGCAGCTCCTGCTGCTTCTTCCCGTTACGCGAGGACAGAAACCATGCGCCGCCACCGACGACAAGGATAAGGAGCAATAAAGAGCTCACGAAAGCACCACTTTCATCTCAGAGTCGAATTGTGCGTTGTTGCAATTGTCTACCTACCCAAACTAACGCCCTTGGCCCTGTTCTAGTTCCCATTTTTCTTTCAGCGACCACGTGCGCTAAAGTAATCGGCACGCCGATTCAACGGCTTTCAAAGTCAAGGCCTTGAAAGTTGAAGATTGCCGGTTGTGGGAATGTCGTATAGTGGCTAATACCTCAGCCTTCCAAGCTGAAGACGCGGGTTCGATTCCCGTCATTCCCTCCAAGAAAAGCTGCACTGAGCACCTCTTTTAGGTAGCCGGTGCAGTTTTAGTCGTTTTCGCACCCGCTGGGGATGACCGCTCGGATTGCCGCCGCATCATGCCTGGCCATGCATCTTTTCTGTCAGAAGGCGCCGCCCCTACGTAGAGTGGGCCGCATGACTGTACCCAATATTGAACTCAACGACGGCAACACCATCCCCCAGCTCGGCTACGGTGTCTTCAAAGTCGACCCCGCCAAGACCGAGGAACTGGTCCTCGAAGCCCTCAAGGTGGGCTACCGGCACATCGATACCGCTGCCATCTACGGCAACGAGGAAGGTGTGGGCCGCGCGATTGCCAAGTCCGGCATCCCCCGCGAGGAGCTGTTCATCACCACGAAGCTGTGGAACGACCGCCAGACTGATGCGGCCGCAGCTCTCGACGAGTCTTTGGAGAAGCTAGGTCTCGATTACGTGGACCTCTACCTCATCCACTGGCCCTGCCCAGATAACGGCCACTACGTCGAGGCATGGAAGCAGCTCATTGAACTAAAGAAGGCCGGCAAGGCCAAGTCCATCGGTGTTTCCAACTTCGAACTCGAGCACCTGGACCAGCTAGAAACCCAGACTGATGAGACCCCCGTGGTCAACCAGGTGGAGCTGCACCCCTACCTACAGCGCTGGCGTGAGCTCGATGCCTTCCGCGCCCACCAGGTGCACATCGAAGCCTGGGGCCCACTAGGCCAGGGTAAGACGGACCTTTTCGAGCAGCCGGAAATCACCGAGCCTGCCGAAAAGTATGGCGTCTCCCCCGCCCAGGTGATCATCCGCTGGCACCTGCAAAATGGCGTCATCGTGTTCCCGAAGTCCGAAAACCCGGAGCGCATCGCGCAGAACTTCGATGTATTCGGCTTCGAACTCGATGAATCCGAGATGGCTGCGATTACTGATCTTGACCTCGGGGAAGAGGGCCGCGGCGGCACTCACCCCAAGGACATGAACTAGGCCTCCGGAAGCTCCGGCGGAATGTTGGTGCGCTCGTACTCAGCAAGAATGTCGATGCGGCGCTGGTGGCGCTCAGCACGGGACCATTCCTGATCCAGGAAGGCATCCACGATCGCGAGTGCCTCCTCCTCGGAGTGCATGCGGCCACCGATACCGATGAGCTGGGCGTTGTTGTGCTCGCGGGCCAGGCGTGCGGTCTCCGGGGACCACGCCAGGGCGCAGCGCGCGCCCTTCACCTTATTCGCGGCGATCTGCTCGCCGTTGCCGGAACCGCCCAGTACGATGCCGAGCGAGCCCGGATCGTTGACGGTTCGCAGCGCGGCCTCAATGCAAAATGCCGGGTAGTCATCCTCGGCGTCGTACTCGTGGGCACCGCAGTCAATGACGTCGTGGCCCTGCTTCTTCAGGTGCTCGGCGATGATGTTTTTCATCTCGAACCCTGCGTGGTCTGCTCCTAAATAAACGCGCATGGCCCACATCCTACCGGCCTGTGGGCCATCCCACGCACTAAACCTGCGGGGATTCGGTGCGGGAGCGCTTGAGTTCGAAGAAGTACGGGAACTTGGCGAGGCGCACGGAGGCGTCGAAAAGCTCGCCGGCTTCCTCGCCGGTGGGAACGCGGGTAATGACCGGGCCGAAGAAAGCGGTATCGCCGAACTTCACCACCGGGGTGCCGACCTCATCGCCAACCTCAGAGATGCCGCGGTTGTGGAACTCGGTGAGCTTCTCATCCATCTCTTCGGTGTTGGCCACGGAGGCGAAGGTGGAGGGGAGGGAGACGTCGTCAAGCGCCTGCTTGATGATGTCGTCGTAGGCGCCGTAACCCTTCTTGCCGCCCTGGCCCTCCGTGTGGATGCGGGTGCCCATGGCGGTGTAGAAGGCGTCGACCTTGTCCGGGGCCTCCACGGCAATCTTGGCTGCTACGCGGGCAGGGCCCCAGTTGGCCTCCATCATCTTCATGTACTCCGGGTCCAAGTCGCGGCCCTTGTTGAGCACGGAGAGGGACATCGGCTGGAAGGTCACCTCGATATCGCGGACCTTCTCCACCTCCTTAATCCAGCGCGAGGTCAGCCATGCGAAGGGGCAGGAGCAGTCGAACCAGAAGGTTACTTGTTGGGCCACAGTAAATCTCCTTTGCTTGTGTAGTCTGTGGCACCCCACCCTAGGCGTGTGACTACGCTGGTGCAGAGACTTAATCACCGACGAAGAGGAGTAACCTACATGACCTCGATTAACCTCACCCGCGAGGAAGCCCAGCAGCGCTCCGGCATGCTGGAGGTAAGCCACTACGACGTCGCCCTCGACCTCACTGGGGAAGAGTTTTTCACCTCCACCACGGTGGTGAAGTTCCGAGTTAAGAAGGCCGGTTCTACGTTTATTGACTTGCGCGGTGACGAGCTTCTCGAGGTCCGCCTAAACGGCGCTCCCCTGCCCACCAGTGCTTATGACCCGACGTACGGGATCCCGCTGTCGGGTTTGCAGGTGGCGGAGTATGAGCTGAAGGTCGTGGCGAAGATTCGATACTCCCGCACGGGCGAGGGCCTGCACCGCTTCGTCGACCCGGTCGACGGCGAGGCTTACCTCTACACCCAGTTCGAGACTGCCGACGCCAAGCGCGTCTTCGCCTGCTTTGACCAGCCGGATCTGAAGGCTACGTACTCGCTGGCTCTTGAGGTTCCGGAGCACTGGACAGTGATTACGAACTCCCCCATCACGCGTTCAGGCAACACCGTGCGCGCGGCGGTGGATTACCCGCTGTCGACGTACCTGATTGCTCTGTGTGCGGGCCCGTATGTGGGCGTGACGGATACGTGGACGGGCACGCTGGCGGAGCACCCGGAGGGCTCGCCTGCTAAAACCGTTGAGGTGCCGTTGGGTATTTATTGCCGCCCCTCGCTGCTGGATTCGCTCGACGCCGAGCGCCTGTTCACGGAGACCAAGCAGGGTTTTGATTTCTACCACCGCAACTTCGGCTTTGCCTACCCCTTTGGCAAGTACGACCAGATTTTCGTTCCGGAGTTCAACGCCGGCGCAATGGAGAACGCCGGCTGCGTGACCATCCGCGACGAGTATGTTTTTACGTCGCAAGCCTCGCACTACAAGTACGAGCGCCGCGCGGACACCATTCTGCACGAGCTGGCGCACATGTGGTTCGGTGACCTCGTGACCATGCAGTGGTGGGATGACCTGTGGCTCAACGAGTCCTTCGCCACCTGGTCGGCGGCGATTTCCCAGGCGGAGGAGACCCAGTACGACACCGCGTGGGTGACCTTTGCCAACGTGGAGAAAGCCTGGGCCTACCAGCAGGACCAGCTGCCCACGACGCACCCGATTTCCACGGATGCCTCCGATATTGAGACTGTGGAGCAGAACTTCGACGGCATCACCTACGCCAAGGGGGCGTCGGTGCTGAAGCAGTTGCAGGCGTACGTGGGCCGCGAGAATTTCTTCGCTGGCGTGCGCCGCCACTTCCAGGAGCACCAGTGGGCCAACGCTACTTTCGGGGATTTGCTGCGCCACCTCGAGGAGGCCTCGGGGCGCGACCTGTCCTTCTGGGCACAGCAGTGGCTGAAGACCACGGGAGTGAACACTCTGGGTGTGGCGTTGGAGACGGACGAGTCCGGCACCATCACACAGGCCTATCTCACCCAACGTGGCGATACTCTGCGCACCCACCGCGTCGCCGTCGGCGTCTACGCCCTGCAAGGAGAGAAGGTGGTGCGCACCGAGCGCATCGAGATGGATATCGATGGCGCCTTTACCGAGATTCCGGAACTCATTGGCCGCAAGCAGGCGGACATCGACTTTGTGCTGCCTAACGACGATGACCTGACCTACTGCCTCATCGAGCTGGACGCCGGTTCCTTGCAGTTCCTATTGGAGAATGTCGACAAGTTCGAAGACCCCATGGCCCGCACTTTGTGCTGGTCCACCGCCTGGGAGATGACCCGGGCAGGTACCATGCGCGCCCGCGATTTCGTGGCGCTTGTCGCCCGCGGCGCGGCGGCGGAGACCGAGCTCGCCGTGCTGGAGCGCATCCTCTCCCAGGCCGCAACGGCCCAGTCCACCTATGCGGACCCCGAGTGGGCAAAGGAGGATACGCAGCTTGCCGACGCCCTCCTTGACGGCGCCCGCTCCGATAACGCCGAGCGCTCCATCGTCTTCACCCAGGCGCTGGCTGGCATCAAGCTTCACGACGCCTCCCGCACCTTCTTCCAAGAGCTCCTTCAGACTTCCTCGGATGCGGGCCTGCGCTGGAAGGTGCTCACCGCGCTTATCGCCGATGGCTCGCTTGCCGACGTCACCGGCCCCGAGGCCGCCGGCGCCGCCATGACGGCGGTGGCGGAGGAACTCAAACGCGATAACACCGCGACGGGCTACCAGGCCTCGCTTAAGGCGTTGGCTGCCGTAAACACCGAGGACAACAAGCGCGCGGTGTGGGACGAGATTGTCGCCGGTGAGCTGGGCAACCGCGACTTGGAGTCGAAGCTGGCGGGCCTGACGTTCGTAGGCGCCGACGAGCTCCTGCCGAGTGCAGAGTTCTTCGACGTGGCGGAAAAGATCTGGTCCGCGCAGTCCAACGAGATTGCCTTGACCACGGTGACCGGCTTGTTCCCGCGCTGGGATGTCAGCCAGGAGACCCTCGACCGCGCCGACGAGTTCCTCTCCCGCGACCTGGCCGGTGGCCTGCGCCGCGCCGTGACCGAGCAGCGTGACCGCCTCGCCCGCGCCCTGCGCAACCGCGCCGTCGACCGCGGTTAGCACACGCATCTAGCCCCTCCCCTGAGGGGCTTTTCTCATGCCAGTTCCGAGCCCGTGTTTGGCGCTTATCCCGACCTGTGATCCACAATCTCCCCACTACACGTGACGCATCCCTTCTAAGCAGGGATTTTGTTCCTCCGGTTGCGAGGCTGCGGGTGCTGCTTTAATCTTCGTGCCCATGGGGGATATCGAAACCTACCTCCGCCTCCGCAACTTGGGGATTGCGCTGGTGGAAAACATACCTGGCACACCCGATGAGCTTCGCGCGCTCGGTGCAGACCCAGCCGACGCCACCGAACTCGCAGGCCTGCACCAAGTGTACTTCGGCCCCACCCGCTTTACCGGCAAACAACGCAAAGCCCGTGCGTCCGCACTCACCCAACGCCACAGCCTGGGCACCCTCACACTCATTGAAACCTACGTTTCAAAAGTAAAGAAAACCCTCGACGCCTGGAACCTGAGAGTCAGACTTACCGCCACACCCGCACACCGCATCCCCACCGTCGCCGCCACACGCCTGAAAGAACTGCGTTCCAAACGCATAGCCAAACCAGGGGTGCGCATCACCTACCGCGCACAAGGCCCCAACACCCTTTCCATTACTGACGATGCCACCACGATTGCCAACATGCGCGCAGTCCTAGAATCCACCAACACCGACCTGCTTCAAGCCGCCAACGACGTCTTCTTCAACCAAGAAACAGCCGGCACTAAGCCTTCCGTGCGCACCCAAGTCATCGTCACCCTGAACGAGTTGGATCAAATCATCAACGGTGACGGGGACGAGATCGAACTCAACCTCACCAACGGTGGGCGCATGACAGGCGCTGAGTTTCTCACCCACAAGTTTGCCGAAATCGGCTACGCCACCATCGTCCACCCTGTCGAAGGGCCTATTAACACCTGGCGGCTAGAACGCGGAGCAAACTTCAACCAACGCCTTACCCTGCACGCCGAATTCCACACGTGTTCTAGACCAGGGTGTAATAAGCCAGCTGATTACTGCCAAATCCATCACCTCATCCCCTGGCAAGCAGGCGGCTACACCAACATTAAGAACCTGACCTTCCTGTGCGCCTACCACAACGGTATTAACGATGATGACCCTTTAAAACCCACCGGGCGCGGCTACATGTACCGGCTGAATACCGGGGTTAGTTTCATCCCACCCTGGGGAACACCGATAACCGCGATGCCCGAATACCAGGAAGCAGTCGCCAGACTCAACACCGAACAAGCAGGACAACCACCAGAGGAACCACCCGACAGCAGCTAACACCCACAGCCACCACACGCAGCAACGGCAGAAAGGAAACAGCTAACCACCAGCGACAACACTGCCACCCGCAGACCACATCAAGGCACGCGGGCATATCGGCGATCCTTGAGCACGATTCACGCGCTTCCCGCTGAGGGTTAAGCCCTTAAAGAACGAAACCCGCCAACCGAAAGATGGCTGACGAGTTGGCGTGCTTTAACGCCTCCCCAAAGGGACACACCTAATGACGGCTGCCCCCGCAGGGTCGCAGACTCATAGTGTTTAGTCGAGGGTCGGCGTGGGGTCCTCGCCGACGACAACTTCCACCGTGACCGCATCAGGGCGCAGGGTCTCCTCCAGCTGAGCGGCTACGAGGCCGCCCTCTGCTTTGACGGTTCGCGTAATGCGCAAGACCGGTTGGTTGCGTCCAACGCCCAGGGCTTTCTGCTCCTCCGTGCGCGCGGTGGCGGCCACGAGAGAATCCCGCTTAAATACGGGTGCCAGGTCAAGCTCCGTCAATAGTTCAGTCAGCGGCTTCTGCATTTCCTCTTCCGTGAGGTGCGGTGCCAAGGCCTGCGGGATAAGAAGCGTGGAGACCATGATGGGCGATCCTTCAGTCATCTGCACCGTACGGCACTCCCACACGGCATCACCCTCCTCAATCCCGAAGGCGGAGGCAAGATGGCCCGGAGTTTCAATCAACGCCAACGACAGCACCCGCACCTCAACCTCAAGGCCATGCTCACGCAGCTGGTCGAGGGCGCTGCGCCCGCTCGTCAGGCTCAGCGTCGGCGGGGTGGCACGCACGAAGGTGCCGCCGGTGCGCCCACGCTTGCGGTCGATAAGTCCCTCGATCTGGACGATGTCCAGGGCGTGGCGCACTGTCATGCGCGCCACCTTGTATTCCTGAACCAATTCCCGCTCCGTGGGGAAGCGATCACCCGGCTTCAGTTCGCCGGATTCAATCTTGCTCCGCAGCGAATCCGCGATCACCAAATAGGCGGGGCGGCGGCGTTGAGAGGTGGACACGCCTCATAACTGTACCGTGTGCTGGGTTTTTCGCATCTTGAGAGAAAACGCGCCACCTACTTGCGCTGGTTTAGCTCAATGCGTGGGCGCACGCGGATCTCAGTGAGCTGCGTGGTAGGGCCGGCATCAACGGTGGCGCGGATAGCCTTCGCCACCTCGACTGGGGCGATGACATGCTCCGGGTTGTAGTCCTGCAGGCCCTGCAGCATCGGGGTATCCGTCGGGCCCGGCGCGACGGTGGACACGCGGATGCCGAGCTCGCCGAGGCGCAAGCCGTCGGCAAGCGCGTACAAAGCATGCTTCGTGGCGGCGTAAATGACGTTGTCACCATAGGAGTGAATGCCGGCACCGGAGTTAATGAACACCACAAGCCCTTCCGCCGCACGCAGCGCGGGCAGAAGCTGGCGGGTCAGCTCGGCTGGCACGTGCACGTTGAGGTCCATCTGCGCGCGCCAATCCTCTGGCCTAGCGCTTTCCACAGAGCGCTTATCCGCCCGCGCCGCCGCATGCACGAGCACGTCGACGCGTTCAAGCGAAGCCAGTTCGGTGGGGAGCGCTGCGCCGTCGAGAAGCGACAGCAAGTCGATTTCCACCGGCACGATGTTCTCCGCCTCCGGCAGCTCCCCGGCGCGCCGGCCCAGGGCATACACGCGGTGGTCCCGGGCAAGATCCTTGATGATCTCCGCGCCCATTCCACCCGTCGCACCAGTTACAACGGCAGTTTTCACCATGGTTGTTCCTCCTTCTCGTTAGCGGAAACGCTTCGGTACATCCGGCTCCCCCAGCGTCAGCATCAGGCGGTTGGCCCAGTTGAAGAACGCGGTGGAGTTGATGACATCGATGATGGCTAGGGTATCGAATCCCACGGCCTCGAGGCGCTCAACGTGGGAGGCGTCGAACGCAAAGGGAGACTCGGTCAGGGCCAGAGCGGCATCGCGGATGGCAGACCACTGCGCCGAGCCCAGGTCAGCATCTACGCCTTCCTCGAGCAGGCGGTCAATCGCCGCGGCGTCACCGCCCTCCTCCTTCGCGCGCTGCTGGTGCACCGACGCGCAGTACTCGCAACCGTTGAGGCGCGAGACTACCGTGGCGGCCAGCTCACGCTCGGCGCGGCCGAGGCCGCCGTCGGTGTTGTAGAAGATGTCCAGGTCCGTGAGCGTGCGCGCCTTGAGCGCTGCTGGGTCGCGGGCTAGCAGGCGGAAGTACTCCATGTCGATGCGCTCGGGCTTAATCAGCGCATCACGCTGCGCGTCCGTGAACTCCTCCTTCGGCTGCGGCGGCACCCAGGGCTTCCAGCCCAGCGAGTGCGCCACGAAGCCCTGCGGCTTGGCGACGTCCGGCACCAACGTCCCCTCCCCCGGCACCCACTCCGGGGTCTGGGTGGGGCGCGGCGCCTCAGTCACGGGCGCGGGCTGCGCGGCACCGGCAAGCACGGAGAGGCCGTACACCACGCGCAGCTGGAAGGATAGGAAGCTGACCAGCTGCGCCAGCGTCACGATGTCATCGTTGGACCACCCGGCCGCCTGCAGGTGACCAATCGCAGCCGGGGAGGCGTCCTTGGGGTGGAAGACCAGAAGGTGGGCGAAGTCAAGGGCGGCGGCGAGGCGCGGTGAGCCCTCGAAAAGCGTGAAGCCGCCATCGATGTACGGGCCGCTGGTGATGCCGCGCTCTACAGCGCGGGCTATCTCGGCGGCGAGCTCCTCCGATTCCTCCGCCAGCAGGTCAGAATAAAAGGCGACGGCAGGAGCCGCCTGATACACGCCCGCAACAAACGTCGCGATAGCGTAGCGCTCCGCATAGCTAAACGTGCCGGGCGCTGAAGGCTCGAGGAGCGCGGCGAAGGAGGCTTGTGCGTTCTCCTTTGCTTCGGGCCGGCGCTCGCGCAGCTGAGCCACGTCTCCCTCAACACCCGCCAACAGGTTTATGATGTCTGCCATGAATTAATCCTTTCGTTTTCGCCCAGGCTACAGGCCCAGGTTGAGGTCGCCGGCGCGGTAGCGCGAGCCGGGGATGGCCTCGATGAGCTTCCGGGTAAACGGTGACTGCGGGTTGCTGAAGACCTCTGCCGTAGGCCCGCACTCCACCTGCTGGCCCTTCGAGAGCACCGATACGGTATCGGAGATTTGGTTGACCACCGCGAGGTCGTGCGAGATGAAAATGTAGGTCAGGCCGAGCTCCTCCTGCAGCCGCGCCAGCAGCCGCAGGATCTGGGCCTGCACGGTGACGTCGAGGGCGGATACTGCCTCGTCGAGGATGACCAGCTCCGGTTCCACGATCATGGCGCGCGCAATGGCCACGCGTTGGCGCTGGCCGCCGGAGAGCTCGCGCGGGCGGCGGTCGTAGTAGTCCGGGTTCAGCGCCACCAGGTCCAAGAACTCCTTAGCCTTTTCCTTGGCCGCACTTGCACGCGCCCCCTTCAAGTTCCTCAGCGGCTCCGCTACCGTCTGGCCGATGGACTGCTTGGGGTCCAGGGAGCCGTAGGGGTTCTGGTAGACCAGCTGGATGTTGTTACGCTCTTCACGCAAGGCCTTGCCGCGCAGGCCCACGATGTCACGCCCGCCCACGGTGATGCTGCCCGATGTCGGGGTGTTGAACATGGCGATGCTGCGCCCAGTCGTGGTCTTGCCGGAGCCGGACTCGCCCACGATGGCGTGGGTGGATCCCTTGGCCACGGTGAAGGAGATGTCATCGACCGCGGTGAAGTCGCCGAAACGCTGGGTCAGGCCCTCGACGCGCACTAGGGGCTCGACCGCCGCGCGGTCAGTGATTGCGTTGGCCTTAGCTGCGGCGCCGGCGTCGGCGACGGTGAGGGAGGGGGCGTCGGCAAGCAGGCGTTTGGTGTAGTCGTGGCGCGGGTTCGTCAGCACCGTGGCGGCTAGGCCCTCCTCGCGCAGCTGGCCGGACTCCATGACCACGACGCGGTCGGCGCGGTCACCGGCCACGGCGAGGTCGTGGGTAATGAAGAGGATGCCCATGCCGAGCTCCGCGCGCATGTCATCGAGGAGGTCGAGGATGATCTTCTGCACGGTGACATCCAGCGCGGAGGTGGGCTCATCGGCGATGATGAGGTCGGGCTCCAGCGCCACGGCGGCGGCGATGAGCACGCGCTGCTTCATGCCGCCGGACAGCTCGTGCGGGTACTGGTGATAGCGGCGCGCAGGGTCATCGATGCCGACGCGCTCCAGCAACTCCAACGCCTTAGCCTTGCGCTCGGCCGCAGTACCAACCTTGTGGATGCGCAGCCCCTCCTCCACCGAGGCGCCGATGGTCTGCACCGGGTTGAGGGAGTTGTTCGGGTCCTGCGGGATGAGGCCGATGCGCCGCCCACGCAGCTCACGCCACTCGCGGCGACGCAGCGAAGTGATATCGCGGCCATCGAAGGTGATGGTTCCGGCATCGATGGTGGCATTCGAGGGCAGCAAGCCGATGGCTGCCATGGCGGAGGTGGTCTTGCCGGAGCCGGACTCGCCCACGATGGCGGTCATCTGCCCCGGGTGAACCTCGAGGTTGACGCCTTGCACGGCGGAAACGTCACCACCTGCGGTGGAATAGGACACGTTCAGATCCCGCACGCTGAGCAGGGGCTGCGCTGCATTTTTTATAACAGTCATGTTAGGCCTCCACGGGGAAGTTTTGGGACAGGCGATTGGCGGACATCACCACGGCGACCAGCGCAATGCCGGGCAGGATGATGAGCCACCAGGCGGTGGCCATGAAGTCGCGGCCCTCGGCGATAATGAGGCCCCATTCCGGGGTCGGCGGCGGGGCCCCGTAGCCCAGGAAGCCGAGGATGGACAGCTGCAGGATGGCTGTACCGAACTGCAGGGTAGCCAGGGCGATAACCGGGGTGAGTGAATTGGGAAGGATGTGGCGGAAGAGCACGGTGGCGTGGGTGGCGCCAGCGCCGTATGCGGCCTCGATGTAGTCCGAGCTGGCCACGGTGATCACCTGGGAGCGAGCTAGGCGCGCGAAGGTCGCGACCGAGGTCGCGCCGACGGCCACAGCCGCTTGCACGGAGCCGAAGCCCAGCACGATGATGATCGACAGCGACAGCAGGATGCCGGGGATGGACAGCAGCACGTCGACGACGCGCATGAGCACGCTATCCACCGCTCCTCGCAGGGAGCCGGCGAGAAGACCGATCAGCGTGCCGACGACGAGGCCGACAGCCACGGCGATCAGCGCGCCGAGCAACGACTGGCGGGCACCGTAGACGATGCGCGCATACAGGTCGCGGCCCACCGCGTCCGTTCCCATGAGGTGGCCGGACTCCCCCGGCGCCAACAGGGCTACGTCGGTGCCCGCGTACGGGTCAGCCGAGGTAAACAGGCTCGGGAACAGGGCGGCCAAGAACGCCACCGCGAGGACGATAATGGCGATGACGGAACCCGGCGCCAGCCATGGGTTGGCCTGCCCCGCGGGAGCGCGGCGCGAGGTTCGCAGGGGTTTGGTGAACGTCACACTCATGAGCGCACCGTCCTTTCTTCAGTGGCGGCAGCGCGGCGCTTCGGGGTGCTGGCGCGCAGGCGCGGATCCAGCACCGGGTAGAGCAGATCCACCACGAGGTTGATGATGATGTAGGAAGTTGCGGCGATGAGAACCACCGCCAGCAGAACCGGGGTATCGCGGTTAGCCACCGCTTGGGCCACCATGTAGCCCAAGCCGGTACGGCCGAAGACGGTTTCGGTCACCACGGCACCGCCGACGAGCTCACCAAAGAGCAGGCCCGCCATGGTCAAGGTAGGCAGCAGCGAATTACGCAGGACGGTGCGCCAGAAGATCCAGGACTCCGAGGCACCACGAGAGCGCACCGCCTGGACGAAGGGCCGCGACTGCGTCTCATCAATGGAGCGAATCAGAACCTGGATGAGCGGTGCGGCCATGGGCACGGACAGCGTCAAGGTCGGCAGGATGAGGCCTTCGACAGACCCAGGTTCGATAACGCGCACCCAGCCCAGCTGGAAGGAAAAGAACTGGATGAGCAGGATCGCGATCCAGAAGCCGGGCAGCGAGACCATGAAGGAAGGCAGACCCCGGAAGAAGGAGCCGATGGCGCCGAGACCGGGCAGCGTGGCAAGGAAGGCGACGAATACGGCCACGATGAGTGCCAAGCCGATGGCGCTGATGGCCAGGATGAGGGTGTGGGGAAGGGCGTCGGCAAGCAGCGTAGCCACCGGGGCGCCGGACTGCGTGGAGTTACCAAAGTGCCCGGTGAGGAAGCCGCCCAGGGAGGTGAAGTACTGCACTACAAGCGGCTTGTCGACGCCCATCTCCTCCCGAATAGCCTCAATCTCCGCCTGGGATAGGCCCAGGGCGGGATCGCCGAAGCGGGACTGCACGGCATCCGACGGCAGCGCCGAAAGAAGCAGGAAGGCCACGGTGTAAGTAATGAGCAGCACGAGGAGAGCCTGCCCAATGCGGCTGAAGATCTGGCGGGTTGTCATCTATTTTTCCTCCTCATCCGATGGCGCGGCGTCGATGCTGACCTCGTAGAACCACGGGCGCGCTACCGATTCCGGGCTAAAGCCAGTGATGCCCGGTCGCACGGCGTAGACCACAGGTTCCTCGAAGAGCGGGAGCACGTAGGCCTGCTCGGTGAGGTAGTCCTGGACCTCTTCCGTGGCCTTGATGCGGCCTTCTTTGTCGGGGGTGTCGAGGACGGCGTCGAGAAGCTCCTGCAGGTGCTCGTCGATGGGATTGCCCTCCGCGTCCTGGTTGAGGAAGGCATCGCGGTTGTTGATCCCGTAGAGCGAGGTGATGACGTCGTAGTCGGCGCGGCCCACCATCGAGTGGTAGATCTGCACCTTGTTGATGTCCTTGGCATCGGCGTTCTGGGTGGCCTGGTCGCCGGCGTTGACCTGGATGCCAATGCCCAGGGCGCGCAGCTGGTCCTGGACCATGGTCATGACTTCCTTGGAGCGCGGCTGTGGCAAGGCGGTGTTGGTGCGCAGGACGAGTCGCTGGCCGTCCTTGACGCGGATGCCGTCGGGGCCGGGCTCCCAGCCGGCCTCGTCGAGGAGGCGCTTGGATTCCTCGGGGTCGAAGGTATAAGCGGAAGACTGGTCCTTGTAGGCCAGGCCGGTCTTGGCCACCGAGGAGGTGGCGAGCGGGTAGGAGTCAGAGAAGAGCACGCGGAGGATCTCCTCGCGGTCCACGCCGTGGATGATGGCCTCACGCACGCGCTTGTCCTGCAGCAGCGGGTGGTCGAAGCGGAAGGCGAATTGGTTGTTCATGGAGTTCGTGCCGCGGGCAATAATGTTGATGCCTTGTTCCTGAAGCAGCGGCTCCTGCGGGGCGGAGATCTGGCGAGCGATATCGGCCTGGCCGGAGAGGATAGCGCCGGTGCGCACGGACTCTTCGGCGGCGAGGATATAGTGGACGCCGTCGATGTCCGCGCGGCCCTGGTGCTTGACCGCCGGCGGGGCCCAGTCATAGTCCTCGCGGGTCTTAAGCTTAAGGTCGGTGCCGATTTCTTCCGACTCCACTACGAAGGGGCCGGAGCCGATGACGTTGACCGCGTTGCCAGGGCCAAAGCCTTCGTTGTCCAAGGCCAGCGTGGAATCGGAGAGCAGGCCGGCGTTATAGGCGGAGGTGGCCTGAAGGAAGCCCGGGGAAGGCTGGGTGAAGTAGAACTTCACGGTGTCCTCGTCCACGACTTCGCCGCGGTCATAGTTGGCGATCTGCTCGGAGCTGGTCAGCGTGCGGGATTTGTCACCGCGCCCGAAGAGATCGAAGTTGGCCACGACGTTCTCGGCAGTCAAAGGAGAGCCATCGGAGTAGGTCACGTCGGTGCGGATAGTAAACGTGTACTCCGTGGCATCCTCGTTAACCTTGGGCATCTCCGTGGCGATCCACGGCGAGAGCTCGAGGGTCTCGGGGTCTTGGTAGAGGAGGCGGTCGGTCAGCTGGTTGACCACGCCACCGTTGGGGTAGAAGCCCGCGGCCGGCGGGTAGAGCGTGCGGAAGAACTGCGGCTCGAGGTAGGTAAGGACGTTGTCCTCCCCTTCCGGCCGGTCCGCAGCAGAGCAGCCCGCTAGGGCAAGGGCTGCTGCCAAGGTGGCGGCGAGTGCGCGTAGAGTTTTCACGGTAATGCTTTCAGAAAGTAGATAGTCGGTGTGCAGTGCGTCTCTGGATTTAACACAACGCATACTGAGCGGTATTATTCCACTAGACAGCACAGTCTAAAAGTTTGAGGTTGATTTATATGCCCGCCATCGCCATCGTCGGGGCCGGCCCGCGTGGTATCTCGCTGGTCGAGCGCCTTGCAGCCCACCTGCGCGCGACCCCCCTTCAGTCACCCCTGCGGCTCCACATCATCGATGATGCCCCGCTGGGCGCTGGTCGCATTTGGGACACCGAACAGACCCGCACGCTGTGCATGAACACATTGGCTGGCGCGGTCACGCTATTCACCGAGCCCGGCTCCACGACCACTGCGCCGGTACTTGAAGGCCCCATCCTCTACGAGTGGATTCAGCTTCTGCGCGGCGAGCGCCCCTCCATCTCCCCCGCCAAGCTGGAGCTTTATGATTCCCACCCGCCGCGCGAGGGGCTCGCCTCCTCTTTTGCCGAAGAGCTCGCGCAGACCCGCCCCGAGTCCAACCCTTCCCGCGCGCTTTACGGCGCCTACCTGGAGTGGGTTTTCGAGGTGGCACTGGCGCAGCTGCCGGAGAGCGTGGACGTCGTCCAGCACCGTGCCCGCGCGCTGTCCATCGACGCGGCCGAGGGCCACGATGTCATTGCGCTTTCCGACGGCACTACCGTCACCGCCGACGCCACCGTCCTGGCCTACGGCTGGCAGGTACCCGCGCTGAGCGAATCCGAACGCGCGCTGGCCGAGGCCGCAGATTCCGGCTTGCACTGGGTGCGCCCGGATAACCCCGTGGAGCAGCCGGTGTCTGAGGTCCCTGCGGGCGAGAAGGTCCTGGTCCGCGGTTTGGGCATGGGCTTCTTTGACGTCATGGCGCTGCTCACCATCGACCGCGGCGGCGAGTTCGTCGAGGACCCCTCCACCCGCTCCGGGCTGCGCTACGAGCCGAACGGCGAGGAGCCGCACTTCATCGTCTCCTCCGGCCGCGGCTACCCTTATATCCCGAAGTCGGAGTACCACGCGCTGCCGCCGAAGGCTGAGCTGACCCGCTTCCGTGCCGCAGCCGCCGCGCTCGATCCGAAGGTGGAGCTGGACTTCGGCACGCAGCTGCTGCCGCACATCCTGCGCGATGCCTACGCCGAGTACTACGAAAACCAGGCGCGGGTGGCACCGGATGCTCTGCAGCGCCCGCTCGAGGATATCCTCGCCACGATCGATTCCACGGAGCTCACTGCCCCGGATCTTCGGGGCATGGCGGATCAGCTGCGCGTCGCGCTCGACGGCGCATCGACTGAGCCGCTCGACCTGGCGCACTGGGCGCACCCGCTGGCGGATTTCGATGGCACTGAGAACGCCGAGCTCACCGAGTACATCGCCGAGGGCCTCGCCCGCGATATCCGGGAGGCCGTCGCCGCCGCCGATTCCCCGCTGAAGTCCGCACTGTGGGCCATCTCGGCCGCGCGCAAGCCTTCCTCCATCGCCGGCTCGGAAGGCCGGATGACGTGGGAGTCCCGCACCAGCACCTACAAGGAGTTCATGGCCTTCGGGCAGATGGTGGGCTCCGGCCCGCCACTCTTCCGCACCCGTCAGCTGCTCGCGCTTGTCGACGCCGGCCTCGTCACCTTCCTAGGCCAGCGCCCCCAGCTGGAGATCGGCGAGAAGTTCACGCTGCGCACCGCGCACGGTGAGGCTTCCTCCACCTGGCTTATCGACGCCTGGATGCACTCCCCCGATGTCCGCCGCGCCGGCGATCCACTCGCAGTGTCCCTCAATGGGCGCGTGCGCGCCTTCGTCGATCATGGCCAGGCCACCGGCTCGCCGGAGACGACGTGGAGCCGCCGCGCGGTCAACCCCGGTGGCACCGAGGACCCGCGCCTGCACATCGTGGGCATCCCCACCTATTCGCAGTGGCCGGATACCACCATCTCCCCCATGCCCGGCACGGATCCGCTCATGCTGCAGGAGACCGACCGCACGGCCGGCTCCCTGCTCACTTCCCTCTAATCACGCGGCGGTTTAATCCAGGGCGTCGAGGGCCTGCTCCAAGTCCGCGAGCAGGTCATCGATGGACTCGATGCCCACAGAGATGCGCACGAGGTCTGTCGGCGGGACGAGCTCGGAGCCCTCCGCGGAGATATGCGTCATGTTCTGCGGGTGCTCGATGAGGGACTCCACGCCGCCGAGGGATTCCGCCAGCGAGATGAGCTTAGTGTTGAGACAAATCTGGCGGGCGTGCTCCTCGCTGTGGAAGCGCACGGACATCATGCCGCCGAAGCCACGCATCTGCTTCTTCGCCAGTTCGTGGCCCGGGTGCGAGGGCAGGCCTGGGTAGAGAACCTGCTTGACCTCCGGACGGGATTCCAAGAACTCAGCCACGGCCTGCGCATTGGAACAGTGGCGATCCATGCGGACTTCCAAGGTCTTGATGCCACGGGCGGTGAGGTAGGCGTCGAAAGGCGAGGACACCGCACCGACATTGCCTTGGAAGTACAGCAGGCGCTCGTCCATCTCCGCGGAGTTGGTCACGACCGCGCCGCCCAGCACATCCGAGTGGCCGCCCAGGTACTTCGTAGTGGAGTGCAGCACGTGATCCGCGCCCAGCTCCAAAGGATTCTGCAGGTAGGGCGTGGCGAAGGTGTTGTCGACGACGATCTGGGCGTCGCCAGCCGCCTTGACTGCCTTAGCGACCGCAGCGATATCCGTGATTGTTGTCGCCGGGTTGGTCGGGGTCTCCAGCCAAATCAGCTTGGTGTTCTCCTGCAGCGCCGCCTCTACCGCCGCGGTATCGGCGGTGTTGACGATGGACAGCTCGATGCCCCACTGGCCATAGTCGTGGTGCAGCAAGCGATACATGCCGCCGTAGGCATCGTTGCCCAGAATCACGTGGTCACCCGGACGCACGAGGATGCGGATGAGGGTATCGACGGCCGCCATGCCCGTGGCGAAACAGCGGGCGTATTCAGCGTTCTCTAGCGCCGCGAGGGTCTTCTCGAGGGAGTGAACGGTGGGGTTGGCCACACGGCCATACTCATAGCCGCCGCGCAGCTGCGCGAGGCCATCCTGCTGGAACGTGGTGGAAGCGTAGATCGGTACGTTGATGGATCCCATGTGAGGATCCGGCTGGTAACCGGCATGGATGGAACGGGAGGAAAAGCCAAGGGTGCGGTTGTCAGTCATGAGGCACAAGTCTAGACCAAGCTGTTCAGTTGGGAGAAAGACGAGCTTTTTATATTCAGTTCTCTTCCCTACCATCGGTAGACGTCAGTCGTGAGCGACAGTAGAAAGGACACACGTGACCAGACCTACCGCATACCTCAGCGCTTCCGCCGAGCAGACCAACGGGGCCGTCGACGCGGTCACCCGTTGGTGGCAGACCGAGAACATGCAATCCTGGCTCATCGACAAACCCATCGGCATCGCGCTCATCCTCATCGTCGCCGTCATCGGCAACTGGCTGCTGCGCCGGCTTATCAGCAAGCTGGCGGATAACAGCATCAAAAAGGGCAAGCTCAGCTCGCCGCTTTCCCCGCGGAAGGTGCACCGCGAGACCGACAAGGTTCTCGCGCGAACACAAGAGGCACGGCGCACCTCCCGCATCCAAACGCTCGCCGGCGTAGGCCGCTCCGCGGTCTCCATCTTCGTCTGGGTCTGGGCCGTGCTCGCCATCCTGGACAAGCTCGGCGTCAACGTCGCCCCGCTCGTGGCCTCTGCCGGTGTGGTTGGTGTCGCCCTTGGTTTCGGCGCGCAAGCGCTGGTCAAGGACTTCCTCTCCGGCATCTTCATGCTCATGGAGGACCAGTACGGCATCGGTGACACCATCGACCTCGGCAACGGGGTCTTCGGTGATGTCGAGTCCATCTCCCTGCGCATTACCACCGTCCGCGATATCGACGGCGCGCTGTGGTACGTACGCAACGGCGAAATCCTGCAGGTGGCCAACCATTCCGACCGCTACTCCGTGGCCCGCGTCCAGGTCCCGATTGCGCTGAGCAACGATCCCACGCGAGCAGTCGACGTCATCACGTCCGCAGCCGAGGAGGCCGCCCGCGATCCCGAAATCAAGGACTACATCCTGGCCACGCCCACGGTCAACGGCATGTCCGGCCTTGAGGTCGACCACATGTCCTACCGTGTGTCGGTCAAGACGCTGCCAGGCAAGCAATGGGATGTGCAGCGCGCGATGCAGGCGAAGATCCTCACAGCCATGCACGAAGAGGGGATCACCACCCCCTACCCGCGCGGGATGGCTATCTTTGATCTGGAAGAACCCGGCCTGACGCGAAAGGAAGACTAGACGTGCAGCCAACGAGCGTGTACGAGGCCATTGGCGGAATGGAGACCTTTGAGAAACTCGTCGGTGGTTTCTACGCCCAGGTGCGCGAAGACGATCTCATCGGGCCGATGTACCCCCAGCAAGACTGGGAAGGCGCACAGCAACGCTTGACCTGGTTCCTCGTGCAGTATTGGGGAGGTCCGCAGCTCTTCTCCGAACAGCGCGGCCACCCGCGCCTGCGCATGCGGCATGCGCCCTACCCCATCGACATAGCTGCCCATGATCGCTGGCTCGAACTCATGGGCAACTCCCTGGCGCAGATCGACGAGGACACCATCCCGCCCGCTTACCGCGCCATGATCTGGGACCACATGGAGCGAGTCGCGGCGATGCTCATCAACCGCGCCCCTTAAAGCCCGAAGGCCTCCTTCACCGGCTGGGAGACCAGTTCTCCCCCGCGGGTCATAAGCCCATCGGCCAATCCCGAGAAGCGCTCCACAGCACCGTCGAAGCCGTCGGCAGCCACTGCGCGAATGTAGGGCAGAGTGGCAGAACCCAGCGCACGGGCAGAGGTGTTCGCCACCGCGCCGGGCATATTGGCCACGCAATAGAAGATGGTGTCGTGCACCTTGAAGGTGGGATCGTCGTGGGACGTCTTGCGGGAGTTTTCGAAGCAACCGCCTTGGTCAATGGCGACGTCGACAAGCACTGCCCCCTTCTTCATCCGCTGGACCACGTCTTCGCGCACCAGCTTCGGGGCCGCCGCGCCCGGAACCAGGACTGCACCGATGACCAGATCTGCCTCCAGCAGCTCGGACTCCAGCGCCGCGGGGTCCGAGACAATCGTGCGCACGTTTCCATGGTACTGCTCGTCGAAGCGCTGCAGCACGTGCGGGTCAAGGTCCAGCACGGTTACCTCCGCGCGCAATCCTTGCGCCATCGCCACCGCCGAAGCTCCCACCTGGCCACCACCGATGACGACAACGCGGGCCGGGCGCGTGCCCGGCACACCGGCTACCAGCAATCCGCGCCCGCCCTCAGTAGACAGCAGGTGGTGCGCGCCCTCAGTAACCGCCAGGCGGCCAGCCACCTGGGACATCGGTGTCAGCAGCGGCAGCGTGCCACGGGAATCGGTCACAGTTTCATAGGCCACGGCCGTCGTACCGGCCTTCATGAGCGCTTCCGTCAGCGGGCGATCCGCAGCCAGGTGCAGGTAAGTAAACAGCAGGAGGTCTTCGCGCAGGTAGCCGTACTCGGATTCGAGAGGCTCCTTGACCTTGACCACCATATCCGCCGCCCAGGCCTCCGCAGCGGAAGGGACAATGGTCGCGCCGACGGCTTCATAGTCGGAGTCCGGGAATGAGGCGCCTTCCCCGGCCGCTGTTTCCACCAGGACCTCGTGACCGTCCTTGATCAAGATGTCCGCGGCACTAGGAGTAAGGGCGACGCGGTTTTCGTTGTTCATGATTTCTTTGGGTACAGCAATACGCATGGTGAGAGCCATCTCCTTTTGTTGAAGAAAACTGAATTCGACCCCTTCAGAGTAACGCAGATCACCTCCTGCGTGCGTCGCTCTTGTTCACCGAGCGGGGTGATTCTTAAAGAATTAGTATGCGGAGCATGAGCACACTAGGCGATGTACGGCGCTCCTTCCTCCCCCTCGGGTGGACTGCGTTTGGCGGGCCGGCTGCCCACCTGGGTTATTTCCGCGCTGAGTTTGTCAGCCGCCGGAAGTGGCTCAGCGATTCCGCCTATGCAGATCTCGTGGCCATGTCCCAGTTTCTCCCCGGCCCGGCTAGCTCGAAGGTCGGGATGGCGCTGGGCTACGGGCGCGCGGGCCTCCTGGGCCTCATCTATTCATGGTTCCTGTTCACCTTCCCCTCCGCGCTCATCCTCGCCTTGTTTGGGCTCCTCGTTGCGCCCAACAGTGGGTGGATCCAGGGCATCTTAGGGGGACTCCTCGCTGCCGCCGCCGGTGTGGTGGTCCACGCCATCGTGGGGATGGCAAAGAAGCTCCTGCTTACCCCCACCGCGTGGGCGCTTGCGCTCATCAGCGCCGCCGTGCTGCTCGTCGCCGGGTCCGCGTGGCAGCTGGCTGTCCTCGCCGTGGCTGGGCTGCTGGGGGCCACCGTGTTGAGAACATGGCTGCCGACGACCTCGGCGCCCGCCGCCGATAGTGGCCTGCGCGCGGTACCCGCCCGCCTGGCGTGGGGCTGTGTAGCAGCGTTCTTCCTCCTGCTAGGCGGGCTGGCGGTGGGGGCACAGCTTAGCGACGCCTACCTCATCACCCGCGCCAACGCCTTCTACCAGTCCGGCGCCCTGGTCTTTGGCGGCGGGCACGTGGTCCTGCCACTGCTGGAGGAACAATTCGTCGGCGCGGGCTGGCTCAGCCAGCAGGAGTTTCTCGCGGGCTACTCGGTAGCCCAGGGCGTGCCGGGGCCGCTGTTTACCTTCGCGTCTTACCTTGGGGCAGTCGACGGCGGGATCGGCCGAGCGCTCCTGGGGACCGTTCTTATCTTCGTGCCGGGCGCCTTACTCACGCTCGCGGCTTTGCATTTGTGGGCGCGCTGGAATCATCTCGGTTGGCTGCGCGGCGCGTTCTCGGCCATCAACGCGGCCGTGGTCGGCCTGCTCATCGCGGCGCTCTGGGATCCCATCATCACCCACGGGGTGACAGGGTGGGCTTCGGCGCTCATTGCAGTCGGCGCGGGCATAGCCCTCTTCTGCAAGGCCCCGCCGTGGACGGTCGCCGTCGGCGCCGCACTGGCGGGATTCGTACTGCTCTAGAACAGTGACAGGCGCGTCGAGTGGTAGACGCTGCCATAGGGCGCGTCTAGGCGAACCCAGCGCCCCTTGCCGGACACGCGCAAGTGACGGGGGATCTTGAGTGATGCGGCAAACCCCGGAATGAGGCCGAGGCTGGTGCAGGCGAAGATCATCCGCATGGGAATCTCCACCTGCGCCTCCGAGCTCTCCACGGTGAGCACTGTCTGATTCAACAGGCTTTTTGGCGGGCCCATCGGCCCTGAAAACTGGCGGGCCAGCTGGCGGCCCTTATCGGCGAGCTCGCGAACGACGTCGACCGGCAAGGAATCGATCTCGCGGAATCCCTGCGCCGGCGGCAACGCGCCTGGCCACGATGGATCGCGCGCCGGCCCCAGCGAAAGCTCCACTCCGTCCTCCGCAAGGACAGGGTCGGGGGCGGTGTGGAGGGCGTCGGCAAGCGCTTGCGCGGACACCACTGCCCCGTCGCGGCCCACGGTGCCTCCGCACCGCCGTGCCACAACGACATCGAAGGGCGTCGTGACAAAGACCTCGACCTGGTTGGCGTCATGCTGGCGCAGACGCACCGAGGCTGAGGCATCGAGCCCCGTCGCGCGGGCGAGGAGAGCACGCAGCCCTCCCCCACCGCTGCGCACCCGGAGAGTTTCACTCTCCATGATCGCGCTGCTCATCCAGCTCGACGACGGCGTGTTCCAGGATGATGTTGCGCTCCTCCTCAGTAACCTCGCGTGGCATCTGTGTACCCGGGTCGATGGCGACCTGCACGCAGTCGATGACGCAGGCCACCTGGCCCTGGGCATCCTTGATCTTTTGGCGGGTGGTGAAGGACGTGGTGCCAAGACGCACCACCGTGGTTTCCACCGTGACCGTGCCGTGCTGCCCATCCCATTTAATGGGGCGGACATAGTCCGCGTCGATATGGCGGACGAATGCCACCATGTTGACACCGCGGGCGTAGAAGTTGTGCATGGCAAAAGCCAAGCGCGCCTCCTGCGCCAGCTCGATGAAATTGGAGTTCATCATGTGGCCGTACATGTCGAAGTCCGACCAGCGCACACCTACGGTGAGCGCATGGACATTGTCCGTGGCCTTTTCCGACACAACCTTTTGAGCGGACATTCCAGGTTCCTTTCGGAGTTCTTCCTCTGAGTGTTAGGGCCAGTTCGCCCTAACGGCTGAGCTTGCGGTGGGTAACGCGAGACGGACGGGCAGCTTCCTCACCGAGGCGCTCAACCTTGTTCTTCTCGTAGTCACCGAAGTTGCCCTCGAACCAGAACCACTGACCTTCTGCCACGTTGCCCTCCCAGGCCAGGATGTGGGTACAGGTGCGGTCGAGGAACCAGCGGTCGTGAGAAATAACCACGGCGCAGCCGGGGAACTTCTCCAGGGCGTTTTCCAGCGAGCCCAGGGTTTCCACGTCCAAGTCGTTGGTCGGCTCATCGAGGAGGATCAGGTTGCCGCCCTCTTTAAGGGTCAGGGCCAGGTTCAAGCGGTTGCGCTCACCGCCGGAGAGAACCTTGGAAGGCTTCTGCTGATCGGCACCCTTGAAACCGAAAGCGGAGAGGTAAGCGCGGGACGGCATTTCGTTCTGGCCGACGTGAATGTAATCCAGCCCGTCGGAGACTACCTCCCACACGGTGGCCTCGGGGTCGATGTTCTCGCGGCCCTGATCAACATAGGACAGCTTGACGGTCTCGCCAACGTCCACGCTGCCGGAATCCGGCTGCTCCAGACCCACGATGGTCTTGAACAGCGTGGACTTACCAACACCGTTCGGGCCGATCACGCCGACAATGCCGTTGCGCGGCAGGGTGAAGGACAAGTCCTTGATGAGCACACGATCATCGAAGCCCTTGGTCAGGTTCTTGACCTCTACCACCTTGTTGCCCAGGCGCGGCGGGGTCGGAATCTGGATCTCCTCAAAGTCCAGCTTCTTGTACTTCTCGGCTTCCGCAGCCATCTCCTCGTAGCGCTGGAGACGGGCCTTGTTCTTGGCCTGGCGGGCCTTCGCACCGGAGCGAACCCATGCGAGCTCGTCCTTGAGGCGCTTCTGCAGCTTCTTGTCCTTGGCACCGGCAATTTCCAGACGCTCAGCCTTCTTCTCCAGGTAGGTGGAGTAGTTGCCCTCGTAGGGGTAGAGCTTGCCGCGGTCAACCTCACAGATCCAGCCCGCGACGTGGTCGAGGAAGTAACGGTCGTGGGTCACGGCCAGGACCGCACCCGGGTAAGACTCGAGGTGCTTCTCCAGCCACTGGACAGACTCGGCGTCCAGGTGGTTCGTGGGCTCGTCGAGCAGCAGCAGGTCGGGCTCACTCAGCAACAGCTTGGCCAGCGCGACGCGGCGGCGCTCACCACCGGAGAGGTTGGTTACCGGGGCATCGGACGGCGGGCAGCGCAGTGCTTCCATAGCCTGCTCGATCTTGGAATCGACCTCCCAGGCATCGGCGGCGTCGAGCTCCTCCTGCAGCTTGCCCATTTCCTCCATGAGCTCGTCGGAGTAATTGGTGGCCATCTCCTCCGCGATCTCCTCGAAGCGCTGCTTCTTCTGGAAGATTTCACCGAGGCCTTCTTCGACGTTTTCGCGGACCGTCTTCTCCTCATTGAGCGGCGGCTCCTGGAGGAGTATGCCGACCGTCTTGCCCGGATCCAGGAAAGCCTCACCGTTGGAAGGCTGATCAAGGCCGGCCATGATCTTCAGGATCGAGGACTTACCTGCACCGTTGGGGCCCACGACGCCAATCTTGGCGCCCGGGTAGAAAGCCATGGTGACGTTGTCCAAAATAACCTTGTCACCGATGGCCTTACGCACGTTTTTCATCGTGTAGATGAATTCGCCCATGTTTCACCCTTTGCTTCTGTCAGGATTGGTAAATAACAGTACAAAGACTACATCACATGGGCGGCGGTGGTCCTCTGTCCTTAGACCATCGCGTCCTCAGGTTCCGGTTCGACGTGTGACTCGGCCGCAGACTGCGCTTGCTGACGGTCCGCCGCGGTGTCCTGCGGAGTATCTCCCGACTGCAGGGCAGCCGGCATTGCTTCATTCTCCGTGGTGCTGGGTGGCGCCGTGTAATCTACGTCCGGCACCGGTGGATTCTCCCCCAGCCAGAGGGCTTCACTGCCCTCCTCGCCGTAAGAGGTGCCAATTTTGGTGGAGGTAATGCAGAAGCGGTTGAGGTCGAGCCCCACGTGAGCAATCTTGATATAGGTCCTAGAACGCGTCGCTCCGCGCTGATCCTCCCATCGATCCGTGACGATGGAGCCCATAACAAAGACCGGCATGCCCTTAAACAGGGACTTTTTGACGTTGATGGCGCACTGGCCCCACACCTCGCCGTCGATATAGTTGAGGTCCAGCTCTCGCCACACCGTCTTGCCTTCTTCATCCTTTTCCGGAACGCTGCGGGAGGAGGCAAAGCGCAGGCGGGCCTTGTACATGGTGTCGCTAATCTTGGTCAGGTGCGGGTCGTGGGTCAAACGCCCAGTAAGTGAGATTGGGTATTGAGACATTGCGTGATTCCTTTGCCATGTGTGGTTGGTGATCTTCTTGAGTGCGAGGAAGCAATACGCCTCCCTTACCTCGCATCATCGCCACCGATCACCGCACCCGCAATGGCGTCACCGCCAACCTGTGGATAACTTGTTGAAAGACTCAACAAAATATCCATTCACACAGTTCATAGACCCTTTTCCATCACCCTGGACGCGCCAGCTCTCTAGTGCTGGCGCCCCTAGTGCTGGCGGAAGCTGGAATCGTCGCCTTCGTTCATCTGCTTGAGCATGGCGTTGTAGCTTGCCAAGTCGGCATCGCCGTCAACATCCGCCTTAGCATCGTGGCGGCGAGCAGTGGCGCGATCCTCTCGCAGCCAATCCAGGAATAGTGAACCAAACACGATCACCAGCGGGAACTGGCCAAAGCCCCACGAAATGCCACCGCCGGTCCGCTGATCCGTGACAAAGTCCGGGTTCCACGGCAGGTTCAAGGATTCATAGAAATCCAAGCCCAGAATAACCTGCATCTGCATGAGGTAGACACCGGCGAACAGGTGCAGAGGCATCGACACAAACAGGATAAGCAGGCGAACGCCAGTGGGCGCGCGCCATGGCAACGGATCCGGGCCAATAACCTCCCAGTAGTAGATGTAGCCGGAAATCAGGAAGACCCAGTTCATGATGACGTGCCCGGCATGTTCCGAAATGGCAACCTCGTAGAAGCTCGGAAAGAGGTAGAGCACGTAGAGAATGGCCAGAAACTGCAGGACGTTGACCGCCGGATGCGTCAGGATGCGCAGCGTGGTGGATTTGGTGAGGGCGACAGCGGCGTCGTGAAGCGTGGGCTTGCCCGGCTCACCCGGTTCAAACGCCTCCATAACCAAGGTCACTGGGGCACCCAACACGAGGCAGAGCGGAATCGCCATGGACAAAATCATGTGCACGAGCATGTGCATGGAGTACAGCGCCGGCATGTACAGGCCAATACCGTTGCTCATGATGATGGTCATGCCCAACGAGCCCACCAGGAACCAGGTCGTACGCCCCGCCGACCACGTCAGCCCGCGCTGCTTCAGGCGCCACAACGCATAGAGATAGAAACCAGCCAGCACGAGGCCCAGCGAGCCAAACATGAGATCAAAGCGGAACATGGTCCAGACGTTGGTGGCCGTGGGGGCGTCGAAAAGCTCGTAGCCCACGAGGATCTGCATGGCGTTGAGATTCGGATCCCGCGGCGGCGGGGGCGGTGTACGGCCCATCGAGATGGCCACGCCGACTGTGGCCGCCATGATGAAGACCTCCACCACGGCCACCCGAATAAACAGGCGCGGGGCACTCTTCAGCTGCGGGATGGTGACTCGGCGATGCACAAAGCCTATGGCCGCGAGCACCACCGTGAGCACCGCTTTGCTCAACACCAGCAAGCCATAGCGAGTGGTGAATAAATCCCCTAACTCAACGCGGATGAGCGCGTTGACCACACCGGTCGCCGCCAGCCCCAAGATGGACAGCAGCGCAACCGTAGAATAACGGCGAACCGCCACGCCCATGTCCGGCCCTAGGCGGCGGCCATGCGCAATGAGGCCCATGAGCCCACCGACCCACAGCATGATGAAGAACAGGTGCAAGAGCAGTGAGTTCGTGCCGTAGTCATGGTCGCCGCCAGAGGCCGAGTGCCCCTCCATCCCGAGGGGCACGGTGAGCAACAGCGACAAGAAGAACGTACCGACCTGTCCCGCCCACGTGCGCGCAACAAACCCCGCCACGGCGACGATCGCTGCGATCCCCGCGGTGAGGAGCCAGACTTGCGAAGCCGCAATCTGGCCCACCGCCATGCCCATCAGCTCCGGGTTAAGGACCTGCCGCAACGGGGTACCGGTGAGATCCGACATAACAAGGGGAACCTCGAGCAAGGACACCACCGCGGCCCCCACAGCGGCCCAGGCACCGGTCCGCGCAGCGATGTGCCCGTCGACGGTGAGACGCGCCTTGATCAAACGCTCGTTGTCCTTATCAGGCACGGCCGGGTAGATCAAGAACGCGCTGGACATGAATGAGCCAATGGACAGCGCCATCAGCATCCAAGCGACGGCACGGAAGAAGGGCAGACCAAAGGTCGTCATGCGCCCCGGGTCGGGGATACCGAGGGCGGCGAGCGAATCTGCAAGGAAGAACAGGGAAATGATCCCGCCCACAAGACCGGCGAAGACGACGAAAGAAAGATTCAACAAACGGGAGGGCCGCGCTCCCGACGCCGAGTGCGCCAGCCCAGGCGAGTACTGTGAGCTGGTGTTTTCCTTCTCTGTGTGCATGGTGGGCAGTCTACCGCCACACATGTTCTCTTACCTAAAAGGTAGACAACTCTCAGCTTTCGGGTAGTCTGCACTTATGGACTCACGCCAGCTTCACCACTTTCGAACCGTCGTGGACCACGGTTCGTTTACGCAGGCCGCGGAATCGCTGCAGCTCACGCAACCTTCCCTGAGCCTTACCGTGCGCAAACTCGAAAAAGATCTCAACGTGAAGCTGCTCTCCCGCGGGCGCGGCGGAGTCCAAACCACGGAGGCCGGAGATTACCTCTATGGTGTCGCGACCTCGATCGATTCCCTCCTCAACACCGCTGCCGTGCGCCTAGCCGAGATTGCGTCGGGCAGCGCCGGGTCAGTCACGCTGTGTTCCGCGCCCGAGTTCAATTGGCTGTATATGCCGGCGGTTCTGCGCCGCATGCGGCAACGCGCGCCAGAGGTAAGTGTTTCCTTAAAGGACTTAGAACCTACCACCACGCTCAAGCAGGTCCTGGATGGCTCCGTGGAGATCGGCATCATCCTCACCACCAACCCACAGCGCTTCCGCCAGGACTACGGCACACAGCTCACCATTGACTGCGCCGCCGAGATGGACCTGCGCGTCGCACTCCCCCAGCGTCTGGCGGACCTACCCGACCCAGTCCAGCTCTCCGATCTTGCCGCCGAAACGTGGCTCCTGCCGCCGCGCTGTCCGGAGCTCAGCAGCCTGCCCGAAGTGTTGGACCAGGTATGGGCCGCGGCCCCGCTCAGCAAACCTATGGGCGTCCAGGAAATTTCCACGCTGCAAACAGGCTTGCCGCTCGTTGCCGGCGACTATGGCATCAGCCTCATGCCGCACACCGCGCAGGCCTTGGGCCAGAGCGGCGTTCATTTCCGTCGCGTTGCGGAAACGCTGCCTACTATGCAGGCGCTTCTCATCCACCGTACGGACCGCGCCTTGAGTCCGGCAGCGCGCACGTTGGTCTCCGCCCTCCTCAGCACCAGCACCGAATCAACGCCAGCAGTAGCCCGATAGTCTGACTTCGCTCTCCGGTGCGTTATGATGGCTCGGTACGCCTCCATAGCTCAGTGGATTAGAGCAGTGGGTTTCTACCCCATGTGTCGCGGGTTCGAATCCTGCTGGGGGCACGCAGTTCAGAGCCACTTTTTGAGGTGTTCTATAACGCCAAAAAGTGGCCTTTAGGAACCTTTTGGGCACACTCCTATGGACATTACTCTCGCCACTTTTGACTACGCCCCGGAATCCGCGCTGCGCGGACTGCGCTTTAGTAACGCCTGGGTGCCGTCGCCAAGCTATGCGGAATCGCGCCGCGGGGTGCTCACCGGACAGTACCCGCAGCGCGGCGCCACCACCCGCATCACGGAGATTTTCGCGGCCGCCGGCTTCGAGGTCAGAGAAGATGCCCTCCCCGCGTCCTCACCGGTCTTTCGCCTCCTCGAGCAGCCGCATCCCCAGCTGCTGAATGACCTGGAGGGCGTCGTGGCGGTCTGTTCCCTACAGGGCGAGAAGTCCGCGATGTCCCTCCTATGGCCCGGCGTAGCGGAGTCTGGGGTCTGCGCAGAGCTCGTCTCCCCTCTCGACCTAGCGCCCACGCTCGCGGCAATCGCGGGGCTGGATGTGCGCCCCAACGCCCCGCTGTCCTTCGACGGTCTCAATCTGGTTCCGGTGCTCCGCTACGGCGCCTCCGGGCACGCAGCACTCTTCTTCGACAACGGCGTACGTATGCAGGACGCCGTGCTTGTCGACGCCTCCGCCACCCCGCCCAGCGCCTTGCCGCGTCTGCAGGAGGAGTGGGAAACGTGGAAGAGGTTTATGGCTTTCGGCCCGCTGCAGTAGCTACTCCACCGGGATAACAACCCAGAGGATGAGATAGAGCAGGATTCCTGAGAAGCCCAGCAGAGTCGCAACAACGAAGAGAATGCGCACCAGGGTCGGATCGAGGTTGTAGGTCTGCGCAATGCCGCCGCAGACGCCGCCGAACATCGTGTCAGTAGTGGAACGAGTTAAACGTTGGTTGGTCATGATGTCTCCTTTCGCTTTCTATTATCCAGAGTTGGGGCCGAGGAGACATCAGTGTTTACCCTGATTTAGACCCTGAGTGCTCTACGCTGGGTGGAGACTTCCCACCCCTGAGAGAAAGGACGCCGTTTCATGGCTCACTCCCCTGGGCTGCCCGCCCCTACCCGCTCATCGTATGCGCTGCTAACTGGTGCCAGCCAGGGCATTGGCGCTGCGATGGCCAAAGATCTGGCCGCTCGCGGCTACAACGTCATTCTCGTTGCTCGCCGTGAAGAGGTCCTCGAATCCATCGCTGCGGACCTACGCTCCCGTCACGAGGTTGATGCCATTGCGCTGGCTGCGGATCTCTCCGAGGCGGCGGACGTTGACCGCGTTATCGAATTCATGGCGGGCAAGGAAATCTCCATCATCGTTAACTCGGCGGGCATCGCCAGCTTTGGTAAGTTCATGGATCAGGACTGGGATTATGAAACCCGGCAGTTCGATCTCAACGGCAAGGCCGTTCACCGTCTGACCCGTGCCGCACTGGAGCAGATGCTGCCGCGGCGCAGCGGCGCTATTTGTAACGTGGGCTCGGCTGCGGGCAACGTCTCCATTCCGAACAACGCCACCTATGTTTTCACCAAGGCAGGTGTCAATGCCTTTACTGAGGCCCTGCACTATGAGCTCAAGGGCTCGGGGGTGACCTGCACTCTGCTGGCTCCTGGCCCGGTGCGCGATGCTGTTATCCCCGAGGAGGAGCAGTCCATCGTGGATAAGGTCGTCCCGGACTTCTTGTGGACCACCTACGAGTCCTGCTCCGAAGAAACCCTCGAGGCCATGGCCCGCAACCAGCGGCGCGTGGTCCCCGGCCCGCTCTCCAAGGTGATGAACGCGTTGGGCAAGATTGTGCCGACCCCGATTGTTGCGCCGATCATCGGCAGCTTCTATTCCAAGATGGCCTAAAACACGCCAAAGCCCGCGCTCCGTTTCAAGGAGCGCGGGCTTTGCTTTACTTACCTTGGAGCGGAGAGTCCTGCGCGATGGCCTTCTGCGCGGCCTCCTGGCGGGCGAGCTTGCGTTCTACCCAGAAATCAGCGTTCTGGATACCCAGCGCCTCTGGGTCGAACTGCGGATCCTTGCCAGCAGCCTTCTGTGCGCTGTAGTCCTTAAGGCACTTGAGAGCCGGAACCTGCAGGAAAAGGATGGCAATGATGTTGAGCCAGGCCGTTGCGCCAACACCGATATCACCCAGCGCCCAGGCAGCGCCTGGAGTTGTCGTAGCACCGATAACCACGGACACCACGAGGAGAATGCGCAGGAGCCAAACCAGTGCGCGACGGGTGGTCTTGTTGCTAATCCACCGGTTGAAGTAGGTCAGGTTGACCTCTGCCATGTAGTAGTAGGCCAAGACGGTGGTGAAGGCAAAGAACGCGATGGCGATGGCAATGAAGCTCGGTCCGAAACCTGCCAACAGGGTGTCTAGGCCGTGCTGGACAAAGCCCGGACCCACCTCAACACCATCCGGGATAGAACCGGCATAACGCACGGGACCGTCCTCAGATTCGCCCTCGAAGACCTTGTACATGTCCGTGGAGATGATGATGAAGGCGGTTGCGGAGCATACGAAGAGGGTATCGATGTACACCGCGAAAGCCTGGACGAAACCCTGCTTCGCTGGGTGGGACACTTCCGCGGCCGCAGCAGACTGCGGACCGGTACCCTGGCCTGCCTCGTTAGAGTAGATGCCTCGCTTCACGCCCCACATGATGGCCGAACCCAACAGGCCAGAGAAGGCCTGCTCGGCGCCGAAAGCAGACTTAAAGACCATGCCGAAGACCTCAGGGATCTGGTTAAAGTTCATGATCAGAATGATGATGGCAAAGAGAATGTAGGCAGCCGCCATGAACGGAACCACGAGGGACGCGAAGTTCGCGATGCGCTTGACGCCACCGATAATGATGATGGCCAGAATTCCGCCCAGAACCAGCGCAGACCAACCAACTTCGATGCCCCACGCGTTCTGGACTGCCGCAGCCACACCGTTAGCCTGAATTCCCGGCAGGAAGTAGCTGGTAGCCAGGATCATCGCAATGGCGAAGACGATGCCGTAGACCACCATGAACGGGCCAGCCTTGGTGTGTTTGTAGGCCTTCTCGATGTAGTAGGCCGGGCCGCCGCGGTACTCACCAGTGTCCTGGTCCTTCTCCTTGTAGACCTGCGCCAAGGTACATTCCACGAACGACGTTGCGGAACCCAGCAGCGCCACCGCCCACATCCAGAACACAGCGCCTGGGCCGCCGAACGCAATAGCCGTAGCAACGCCGGCGATGTTGCCCACGCCGACACGGCCGGCCAAGGAAATCATGAGCGACTGGAAGGACGAGACACCCGAATCGGAGCTCTCACCATCCTTCAGCTGCTTAATCATGTCCGGAATGCAGCGTACCTGCAGGAACTTGGTCGCCAAAGTGAAATAGATTCCCGCGCCGAGACATAGAAAGACCAGCGCTGGTGACCAGATAAGGGCATTGAGGGTGTCGAGAAAGGCTGACATCGGTGGGTAACCATCCTTCGAAATATGTGAGTGCCATCACGTTAAAGGCTGTCCTAATAATGTCCCATCGACTGAGGCTTTCGTGAGCGAAATCATGAAAAAGTTGAGAAAAGGGCCTGCCGCAACCTCCGCAATCGCCCCAAATCACCAGTTCACATCGTTTAAGGAGCGCCTCCCTTACCAACAGATCTGACCTACCCCCATCTACCCCCGCGCTGGCACCTCCCGAACCTCGCCCAAGGAGAAACTATGGTGGATCCCATGAGTGATATCCCCGCTAAGAATGATCGCCTTGTCTGGATCGATCTGGAAATGACCGGACTGGAACCACAGCGCCACGTCATCGTGGAAGTTGCCGCCGTGATAACCGACGCCGAGCTGAACATCCTTGACGACGGCATCGACCTCGTCGTGCACGCCACGGAGGAGCAACTCGCGGAGATGGACGACTTCGTCACCACAATGCACGCAAACTCGGGACTGGACAAGGAAATTCGGGAATCCACGCTCACCATCGAAGAAGCAGAGGACGCAGTGCTGAAGCTCGTCGAAAAGCACTGCGATCCGAGCCACCCTGCTCCCCTGGCGGGCAATTCAATCGCCACAGACCGCGCCTTCATCCGCGCTTACATGCCACGTCTGGATGCCGCGCTGCACTACCGAATGATTGATGTTTCCACTATTAAAGAGCTCGCCCGCCGCTGGCACCCGCGGGCTTATTACAACCAACCGGAAAAGGGAATGGCGCACCGGGCACTTCAGGACATTATCGAGTCCATCCGCGAGCTCGATTTTTACCGCCGCAGCGTTTTTCGCACCGACGACGGCCCCTCCTCCACGGAAGCCGAGGAATTAAAGGCTGCCACAACCGCCGATTACCAGGCGTTTTTGTAAAACCGGCGACGTGGGTTAACCTGTATCTCGTTGCTTTCGGGCAACGATGGTGGCTGTAGTTCAGCTGGTAGAGCACCAGGTTGTGATCCTGGGTGTCGCGGGTTCGAGCCCCGTCAGCCACCCCGAATAGACCCCCGCATCCTGCTTGAGCAGGATGCGGGGTTAATTTTTTGCGCCGCCCCCGTGCATCGCGGCCCGCACCGCGAAGCCCAAAATGTGTGTCTGGTTCGGCGTGTCGCTGGGGCTAGATTTGGCCTTTTGGATGCCGATTTAATGGGTGTAGTTGGTGTCGATAGCGTTGTCGTAGAGGGCTGGTCGTCCTGTTTCGTGGCCGGCTTGGTTCTCGTTGTGGGTCAGGGTTTGCACTTTGGCGAGTCGGTCCTGTCCCCAGTTGGATTGCCTGGCGATTTCTACGGGATCGCCGGGCAGTTCAGTTTTTTAGGTAGAGCCACCACTCCAGCATTCGGCGTTGGTGTTCTCCGCGTCGTCCGCGGTGTGTTCGTGTTAGCAGTTTCAGCTGGGAGTTGATTCCGCCTTCAAGGCTGTTGGTGGTGGCTTTGATCCGGTCAGTATCAATGACTTCTTCGGGAGAGTTGAGGTAGACAAATAGCAGGTTGCTGCGCCAGAGGTGGTTGAGGCTGTTGTGGGCCTTGCGCACGTTGGCATGGATCCAAGTTCGTGTCCAACGGCCTGTTTGGGGGTCTTTGACGAGGGTCTTCTCGTTTAACCAGGTGCGGTAGACCGTGGCGAATTCATGCAGTTGTGCGCCCCATTGGCTGGCTTGCTCGATAGTGCTAACACGATAGTGCTAATGCGGGTGAGCTTGAGCGCTAGCCGGTAGATAGTGCGCCCAGCATCCGTGCGTGGGCGCGAGGTCAGATAACCTACTCGGCCTCCTCAATTCCTTTCGTAGACGATACGTACGAGCCCCGCCGTGATCCGAGTGCACGCATGCGTTAAAAAGAATGACGACCTGAGCCCATTAGCCGGGCGAAAACACGGGCCGGTGGTGACGTCTTCAGGCTTCGAGTCCTTACTTGCTCAATTTCTTTTCGAGCCGAACTATCCGTTTGTCCCAATCTCCGTCCCAGCCTGCGTCTCGGGCCTCGACACAGAGGTCTAGGGCTGCTTGGAACTCTTTCTGCTTCTCATAAATAATCGCCAGCTGCTTAAATCCCGGGTGTCCGGGGAGAACCTGCGGACCGAGCTCTGTGTGCACCACCCGACCTTCGAACAAGTGAGCATTCTCAGGCAAGAATCGTCCTAGCCCGGCGTCAAACATTGCCCCTGCCACAGTCTTTTCCAGCGAAATCATAACCTTGCATGTAGCAATTGTTTTGGCCAGGAATTCTGGTTCGTCACGCCTACGGTAGTACGCCTTCATTGTGTCGCTGAGAGCAAAATGCCTATCGACGGGTGTCGTGCAGGGGTCAGCAAAATGATGCCAGGATTCTGAAAGCTTTATCCAAATACCCTTGTCACTGTTCCGATGGAACCACTGAGTAAGTAGCTGAAGAATTCTCGTAACATCGACGTCTTCGGGATCCAGTTGACTGTCTCCAATTGTGAGCACAAGAGGGTCCTTGTCGATCACGTCACCATCCGTATGCTCCGCATAAACCTCCCTGATGCGCTGTTTCTCCGACTCCGTAAACATCGTGTTCCACCAGGATTCGAGGCCGTACGCCTCCAGTAACGTTTTCTGCATCATGTGTACGAGAATAATTGGTCACCGACAAAGACAGGCGCTGATGAAAAGCGCCTATACATTACGGCCCCTGTGAAACATAGGGTTACAAGACTTCTGCCAGCCGTTTTCCCAAGCGCAAGGTTTTTGTTTCCAACTGTCGCACATCGACGCCTTTCCATCTCCCGCGATCACGGTGGACAACGACGACAATCTCTCCACCGAACGACCTAGCTGCTCATCAGAGGCGTAGAGACACTGCCAGTGGTAGAACACTGTTTTTGATCGGAAAGCATACCGAAGGCGTAATTCCATAGTGCGGAAATCAACCGGTTAAAGCAACACCATGAGTGCGCCACCCATCTGGGCAAGTTAGCGGTGCGCTTGATGCAACGGCCAGCCAGCAACCATTCGGTACTGACTGAAATGAATTTTGTAACACGCCCTATAGTGCTTTGTTAGGTGTCTCTCGGCCGGTGGCAGTACGGGCAGTGACCCCACCAAGCGGATGACGGCGGCCTGGGCCCCTGCGAGCACGGTTTAGGAACCCAGCCCGCCGACCGGACTTTTGGATCATCCACCGACCGTTTCATCCCGACAAACAGATGCGCCACAATCACCAAAGTGACATGGTGGTGCTGGCGCTCGAATTGATCCAGCCCCAAACCATGCTTGAGTTCGCGGTAATCGGGTTCGATGCGCCACCGGCGAAGAGACACCTAACAAAGCACTACCAGAGACTGAGTCTTGTGGGTCAGAACCAATGTATTAATAACGTATAATTATATAAAGGACTAAGTTTAATCCGCAGGAGTGCAAATGGCAGGTAAAAAGCGCGAGAGCCAGGAAATCGTAAAGGTTGTCTATTTCGACCAGGAGACCGCGTCCGACTACCTGGACATCGTTGCAGGAGGTAATCTCTCTACAACTAAAGAAGATATTCGCAACCGAACCGCAGAAGCTCACGCAGACGTCGATGCAAAACTTAGCGCGAGGCTGAGTTGGCTGCCTTTTCTGCGAGGCTCTGCCGATCTGGGGGCTGGCACGGAAGCCTCTATTGCGGGCGAGAGTATCCTTAGCAAAACGCTGGCTAACACCATCCTCACTGACTATTTAAAATCTGCAGGTGAGGACGCGAAGATTAGGAAGCTCGAAGGTTATAGTGTTTTCGCGGCTCAAAACTCGATGGCATTTCTGAAGATTTACACCCCATTCATGATTGCTGCTCGTACCGAGGATGCAGACTTCGATATCGCACGAATGGATGAGGCTTTGGAAAAGGCGAAGGGGTACTACGAGTTGCTTGGCGTGAACGTCAGTGGCGAGAAGGTTGTACTCCGATTTAATATTCGTGCCTTTCGAAACAACTATGGTTTATCGGATTTAACCCGGATGAACTTGGTTTTCCACGGTATTGAAGTCGGACGAACGACAGAGGCAAGCCTGAACATTGAGTCCGAAATGGCCCAAGGCGCAACGGGCGCTCCGAAACTAGCAGATCTGATCCTAGATTCTGGGGTTGCCCGCAAATCGTGGACACGTAG
>NZ_KV821974.1:2275-2544 GCF_001815785.1 Corynebacterium sp. HMSC056F09 | reverse complement strand
GCTCATCCCCGCTCACGCGGGGAGCACCATTGGATTGCGTGATGGCGCGAGCCACCACTGGGCTCATCCCCGCTCACGCGGGGAGCACGCCAAGGCGACCGCTGAGCTGGACACCGCCGAGGGCTCATCCCCGCTCACGCGGGGAGCACGGCCGGTACCGAGGCGGGCCGCGGCCGTTCGGCGGCTCATCCCCGCTCACGCGGGGAGCACATCTGTGTAAATCGTGCTCGGCCGCCTGACGTGGGCTCATCCCCGCTCACGCGGGGAGC
>NZ_KV821974.1:1664-2175 GCF_001815785.1 Corynebacterium sp. HMSC056F09 | reverse complement strand
GGCTCATCCCCGCTCACGCGGGGAGCACAGGGCCGGTCTCGCCCCTAGCGCCCGCAGGGCCGGCTCATCCCCGCTCACGCGGGGAGCACGAGTACAACACTCCGAACGGATGCATGGGCCCGGGCTCATCCCCGCTCACGCGGGGAGCACCGTGGATGCGGTTATTCAGCGGATCCAGGTCCCGGCTCATCCCCGCTCACGCGGGGAGCACGAAACAGCCCCCCCCTCGGTCTAAGAAACGGCTCATCCCCGCTCACGCGGGGAGCACGGCGGGCTCCGCCGCCTTCCTATCAGCGGATGCGGCTCATCCCCGCTCACGCGGGGAGCACGCGTCTCGTAGTGAGCCCGGCTCGATGCACGACGGCTCATCCCCGCTCACGCGGGGAGCACCGCATCACCTCGGGCGAGCCGGACAGCCGCGAGGGCTCATCCCCGCTCACGCGGGGAGCACTCCATCCCATACGATTATCTGACCCAGGTGAACGGCTCATCCCCGCTCACGCGGGGAGCA
>NZ_KV821974.1:1233-1564 GCF_001815785.1 Corynebacterium sp. HMSC056F09 | reverse complement strand
CTCATCCCCGCTCACGCGGGGAGCACAAGGCCGCTACTACGGCGGCAGGCACATCAGCCGGCTCATCCCCGCTCACGCGGGGAGCACGCGATCCGTGGTCTGGAGGCTTCGTCGGCGGCGGGCTCATCCCCGCTCACGCGGGGAGCACCACGTCCTGTTGGAGTTGGAGGTCGTGTGGCTGGGCTCATCCCCGCTCACGCGGGGAGCACGCGGTTGGCCCATTCTTCCGCTTCGGGTTTGCGGGCTCATCCCCGCTCACGCGGGGAGCACCGCGACAAACTGGAGGTATGGAAAAGCCGCTACGGCTCATCCCCGCTCACGCGGGGAGCAC
>NZ_KV821974.1:801-1133 GCF_001815785.1 Corynebacterium sp. HMSC056F09 | reverse complement strand
GCTCATCCCCGCTCACGCGGGGAGCACTATCGCCTAATGGTGAAGGTCACGTTGTCGAAGGGCTCATCCCCGCTCACGCGGGGAGCACGTACAGGACACGCGACTTCACCCACTGGTTCTGGGCTCATCCCCGCTCACGCGGGGAGCACAAGGGCTACTCGGGTAATGCTAACGAGTTGTCGGGCTCATCCCCGCTCACGCGGGGAGCACAGCCTCACCCCAGGGCACCACCAGACCGTCGTGGGCTCATCCCCGCTCACGCGGGGAGCACGACCAGCTGCCCGCCTCCATGTCCTCGCTCATGGGCTCATCCCCGCTCACGCGGGGAGCAC
>NZ_KV821974.1:493-701 GCF_001815785.1 Corynebacterium sp. HMSC056F09 | reverse complement strand
GCTCATCCCCGCTCACGCGGGGAGCACTAATCGCACCAGTGGAAGACCGCACTACAAGCGGGCTCATCCCCGCTCACGCGGGGAGCACCTCGCGAGTGGTCGTCCCGCAAGGGCGATGTGGGGCTCATCCCCGCTCACGCGGGGAGCACTATGTCAGCGCCGCTCGTTCCCTCCCAACCACGGGCTCATCCCCGCTCACGCGGGGAGC
>NZ_KV821974.1:0-393 GCF_001815785.1 Corynebacterium sp. HMSC056F09 | reverse complement strand
GCTCATCCCCGCTCACGCGGGGAGCACTAGGGTGCGGGTCACGGCTACTCCCTCGCGGTGGGGCTCATCCCCGCTCACGCGGGGAGCACTTTCTCTGTGAGGATGGCGAGGTGGCGGGCGTAGGCTCATCCCCGCTCACGCGGGGAGCACCCCGGCTTACCATCCCTACCCGGCTTACCAGCCGGCTCATCCCCGCTCACGCGGGGAGCACAGCCTCACCCCAGGGCACCACCAGACCGTCGTGGGCTCATCCCCGCTCACGCGGGGAGCACTTAGGCGTGGTGCGTGGCGTGTGCCCGTCACCGGGCTCATCCCCGCTCACGCGGGGAGCACGAGCGACGCATGATTTCGTCAAGCAGCTGCTGGGGCTCATCCCCGCTCACGCGGGGAGCA
>NZ_KV821973.1:0-258 GCF_001815785.1 Corynebacterium sp. HMSC056F09 | reverse complement strand
ACTATACAGTTCTCACACAACACCCCACACCAACCAACAACCATGAATATCGCATCACGACTGCTGCGCCACGTGCAGGTTACAACCAGGGAACAATGCCCCAGACACCCAACAATGCACCAAGTACTTTTTTAACGCGTTAGTTAATCAACCATCCTGGTTAAGATGTATCTCCACCCGATTAACTTACGGTGGCAGCAAAACAATCGTTCACTCAACCACCAACCACACAACAAAAGTGCGGCTAAAAGACACCAA
>NZ_KV821972.1:25111-38026 GCF_001815785.1 Corynebacterium sp. HMSC056F09 | reverse complement strand
AGTGATGCATCCACCACTTGAAACCGCCTGCGGCGGGCGGGAAAACTTTGGCAACAAGGGCACCTCAGCGAGGCCGTACTATGCACCCAACTCAACCCTCAGCTAATTCCTTGAGTGCTGCCAAGTGGCCGTCGAAGGCAATCTTGCCTTGCTCAGTCAATGCGACCCACACCGAGTCCTTCGCACGGCTGGTGCCGTACTCGCGGAAGCGAGTCACGTAGCCGGCTTTTTCCAGAGCTCCGAGCTGCTTGGACAGGGAGGCATCGGAAAGCTCCGTGCGAGCGCGCAACATGGCGAACTTCATCTCTCGGTTTACCTCCCCGCCCTGCGTGGCTCCGAAGGCATTAAGTGTGGCGCAAATCTTAAAGCGATTGAGCGGGTGGATTACCGGGTCAAGTTCACTCATCGCGGCCTCCGATCCAGCGCACCAGTATGTAGTGTCCACAAGACCGCCAAGGCGCACAGCACACTTGCAATACATGAGGGAATAACGTGTCCTTCGACGAAGGGATTGAAGAGCGACGGCAGAATCATAAATCCCAATCCTGCGTAGAAGCGCCAGGTCACGCTCCGGGAGGCGTGCGGATCAACCTTCTGGCGCATCGAATCCCTCACCCCCGTGCGGTAAAAGAAGGCAAGGCTCACCAATAACCCGAGCACAAGAAGAAGTCCGCCGACGAGGACGAGCGGATGGACGTCAACTTTGATCCACATGTAAGCAAACCACGCACCGTACGCCGCCGCTGCGAGCAGGCTCAGCCAGACGGGTGGCCGTTTGGCCGCGGCCAACCGTTGTTGCTCCTCAAATGCGAGTGCGTCCAGAACATTCTGATTCGGCAAAACTAAAGCTCCCCTCCTGCGGCACCAAAGTCATTGTTTTTCACTACAGAAAACAACTTACTTTACATAATGGAAAACAACAACGGCTACCCCATAACTGCAGGCTGGGAGCGTAGAAACGTGCTAACAGCGCCTAGTTCAGCGGGTTAACGCCCGCGCCAAACCACCAGATGGCAACGAGCGCGGCCACGCCAATGACGACGAAAATCCAGGACGTTGCCAATGGGCGGCGAGTCCACGAGCGGTTAAAGTCCAGAGAGATGAATCCCGGACCGGTGAACTGCAGGGCCACCGCGATAACGAAGAGGACGAGGCCCAGCCAGACGCTCTCATTCCACGCGAAGACATCCAACCCTGCACCGGAGGCGTTGAGGCCGTGGATAGCGGAGAAACCAGTGACGATAAGGCCGAACATGGCCGCCAGCGGTGTCACCAGACCCAGCAGCAGGAAGGCGCCAGCGATGAGCTGGACGGTGGGCACGCCGATGGCAAGTGCCGCTGCCATGGTGTACTCGCCGAACTCGTTCTCCAGACCCGACAGGCCCTCGTTGCCGCCGAGCTTGAAGAAGGTCGAGGCACCCGCCACGAGCAGGTAAACGCTGAGCGCCAAGCGCACGAAGAGCAGACCGAAGTCGATGGTGCCGCGGCGTGCTGGCTCCGGCTTCTCCTCCACGGCTGCAGGCTCGGAGTCCACGGCGGGATCGGCAACGGCAACCGTGCTTGGTACTTCCTCGTAGGTCTCAGTTGCTGCGGACTCGGTTGCGGTTGCCGATACCGGCATAGCGGTTGTCTGCGTATCAGGCTCGGCCATGGCCTCCGCGCGCGGGAAGGCAGTGGTCTCGGTTTCAGCTGCAGCGCTGTCGAAAGACAAGGACTCGCGGGTGGCGCTCTCAAAGGTTTCGGTTTTGGCTTCAGGCTCTGCCTCAACAGCAGGCTCCTCAGCCTTCTTCGGCTTAATCACCTGCGGCTCGGCGCGGCCGGGGCGTTGGAAGAGGCTACTCTTCTTCGGCTTATCGGCAGCTTCTGCCTCAGGCGTGCTGTCCTTCACGGAGTCTTTCCCCGTGTAGGTCGGGATATCGTCATCAAAGTCGGTGGCTTTATCAGGAGTTTTATCGCTCATGCCTCCAACTTAAGGCAGCACAGCGCCCTTATGGTGCATCTTTATCGGCGCGGCGCGTAGCTAAAACCGCACGGCCTGCGTCTAAGACATCTGCCGTGAGGTCCGCGAGCACTTCCGACTCCAGCCGCCAGCGTTGCCAATAGAGGTCAATGTCGAGCGGGAAGTCGTCGAGAAGCACCAGCTCTCCCGTCTCCAGCAGGGGCTGGGCCTGCAGCCTCGCCACCAGACCCCAGCCCAGGCCGTAGCGCACGGCCTCTACGTAGGACTCCGAAGAGGGAATCTGGGATACCCGCGCGCGCAGGACATGGGAGTCGATGAAGCGCTCACGCATGGCGTCGTCCAAGGTGGCGTCGTTCGGCCCGAAGCCCACGATGGGCAGGGTCTCCCAATCCTCGAAGCCCTCCGCCAGAGCGGGCGCGGCGACGGCAAAGTAGCGCATGGTGCCGAGGTACGTGGATTCACAGCCGGAGACCGGGGTTTGCTCGCGCGTGACCGCGCCCAGCACATCACCCCGGCGCAACATCGCGAGAGTGCGGGCCTCATCCTCGATGCGAATGCGCAGCGCAGCCTCACCGCGCTCGGCGGTGCGCTGGATTACAGGTCTGAACCACGTGGCCAGGGAATCCGAGTTGATGGCAACAGTCAACGGCACGCGGGAGAGGCGCTCGGTGAGCCGCGCATCCGCCTCGGCTTGGACCAGAGCCATGCGCCGCGCGGCTTGGGCGACGATCTCCCCTGCCTCGGTCACGGTGACGGGAGTGCCGCGGCGCAGCAGGATTCGACCAGTCGATACTTCCAACGCCTTGATGCGTTGACTGACGGCCGAAGGAGTGATTCCCAACACAGCCGCAGCGCCCTCGAAGGAGCCTTCATCGATGATGGCCAGCAGAGTTTCAGTATGGAGCGGGTTCATGAAGCTATTTTAAACCAGCTGTAGAAGATTTAACTGGACTTCATATGGCGTTATACGCAGACTAGAAGCCATGTCAGTTTTGCTCGCAGGATTTGCGCTGGGTTTGTCCCTCATCATCGCCATCGGACCGCAGAATGCTTACATCATCAAGATGGGTATTAAACGCGATCATGTCGGGCCCATCCTGTTGGCATGCTTGCTTTCCGACGTCATCCTGATTACCGGCGGCACCGCCGGCGTCGGCGTCCTCGTCGAACGCTTCCCCACCGCGCTCATCGTGGTCAAGTACTTGGGCGCGGCTTACCTCATCTACTTTGGGTTCACGTGCTTCCGCGATGCGTTTAAGAAGCAACAGGAATCACTGGTCATTGAGGAAACCGCACCAGTGGCGCAGGTCGTTGAAGAGAACTCGGGCAGCTCGGGAGCACCGGGAAACTCCGTGCTCACTAAAATTCGCCCCCGCGTGCGCTCGAATTCCTGGGTCAAGCCGGTCCTCGGCGCATTGGCGCTAACCTGGCTCAATCCCCTAGCCTACGTCGACGCGCTGGTCATGCTGGGCTCCATTGCCAACCAGTACGGCGACCAGCGCTGGGTCTTCGCCGGCGGTGCGATTCTGGCCAGCGCCGTGTGGTTCCCCTCCCTCGGCTTTGGCGCCTACAAGCTCTCCCACGTGCTGGCCAAGCCGACGACGTGGCGCGTAGTCAACATTGTCATCGGCTGCGTCATGCTTGCGCTGACCGCGAAGCTCCTGCTTCTCTAGTTCTTCTTTGATTCTTCAGGGAGCTCTTCGTCTTCGGCGGGGTCTCCCACCGCGCCGGTTTCCTCGACCCAGGCCTTGATTTCTTCGTCGGTGCGATCTTGCTCCACAGCCTCGCGCTCGGTGTAGTAGGAGTGGTCGTTGCGGTTTTCCTCCCACTTTTCCTTGTCGAAGTCGAGCTCTTCATCCGAGTCCAGCTCCTCCACCACATCGGAGACGAGATCCTCGAAGAGGGCTTCATCGTCCATGTTGGAGTCAGCGATCTGCTGGCCGATTTCATCGTCATAACGCGCTGCGTCGTACTCTGTGTCGGGGTGCAGCTTGAGGTGCAGCAGGGCGCGGATGCGCTCACGGCGCAGGCCCTCGTCCTTAATCTTGCCCAGGGAGCGCAGCCACCCAATCACCAAGATGGCCACGAGCACAATGCCCATATAGCCCAGGACCGGGTAGACGTACTGCATCAGAGCCTTGAAGCCGGCGAAGGAGACGGCGAAGCCAGCGAGGCAGCCGGCGATAAAGATGATGCGGTACTTGGACTCGTTACCGGAAGACAGGCGCTTGCCGAGCGCATAGAACATGCCGATGGCGGTATTGAAGATCATCAGGTAAATGATGATGGCCATGATGACGCCGAGTGTCGGGTGGATATTATCCACCAAGGTCAGCATCGGGATATCGGAATCGCCGACGTTCTCCGCGTTCATCACCAGCGAGAAACCGGCGATGGCCATGAGCACCGCGTAGACCGCGCCACCCACGATGCCGCCGACGCCTGCTTCGCGCGGGCTGATGTTATCGCCGCCGATCACCAGGGACATCGATACCGCCAGGATGAGGGCCAGGCCGTTGTAGTTCAGCGCGGAAATGAGCCAGTGCGGGATTGGGGACTCAATCGCCTCGGAGGCGGCAATGGCCGCATCGACGTTGTCCGGCATGTGCAGCAGCGTGTAGGTGCCGGCGAAGAGTACGGCGATAATGATGGTCGGCGTAAGAAGACCGATAACGCGGGAAACCTTATCGACGTCGAACATGCCCGTGATAAGAACGAGCACGAGCATGAGCAGGGAACCCACCCAGGCTGGCCAGCCAAATTGCTGCTGCATGTTGGATCCGGCGCCAGCCAGCATGACAAAGCCCACCGCAAAGAGCGTGAGGATCACCGCGACATCCAGAATGCGCGAAATGATCGGGTGGGTAATGTTCCGGAACACTTGGTTGTGTTCGCTGGCGTGGAAGTAGCTTCCCAGCTGAAGGAACACCGTGCCGGCGAGGGTCATGACCAAGCCGGCTACCAGGATTCCCCACATGCCAGGAATACCAAAGGACGTAAAGTACTGGACAACTTCCTGTCCCGTGGCAAAGCCCGCACCCACGAGCAAGCCAATGAAGGACAAAGCGATGCCCACGACGTTTTTATAAGACACGTTTTCCTATCTGTTTTCTAGTTTCTTCTTTTTATGCTTAGTGGCTAGTGCATAAAAACGCGCCATACTTTGGCACAAGCATGGCGTTACATAGGTTCTACCTTACGCCAACCTGATAGGAAAACATGTGTGCGGCTGTGGAGAGATTGCTCCTACAACCGCTCAAGCATGAGCCGGCTCACCTCTTAGTGCTCGGCAAACGTCGCGGTATCGATGACGAAACGGAATTTCACATCACCCGCGACGACGCGCTCATAGGCCGCGTCTACCTCGTCGACGCCCACCTTTTCGATCACCGCGCCCAGGCCATGCTCGGCGCAGAAGTCCAGCATCTCCTGGGTTTCCGCGATGCCACCAATATTGTTGCCGGTCAGCACCTTGCCGCCGCCGACCAGACGGCTGAGGCGCAGCGGCAGTGCTTCCGGCGGTAGGCCGACCACCGACATAATGCCGCGCGGCTTGAGGAGGCGCAGGTAATCTTCGAGGTCATACTCGGCGGAGATGGTGGACAGGATGAGGTCAAATTCGCCGCGGTGGTTCCTGAAGAAGTCTTCCTCTTCGGTGGTGGCCAGGGTACGGCTCGCCCCCAGCTTCTTGGCCTCCTCTGCCTTGCGCGAGGTGCGCGAGATGACCGTGACATCCGCGCCCTTGGCGGCAGCAATCTGCACGCCCATGTGCCCCAGGCCGCCCAAGCCCACGACGGCTACCTTCTGGCCTTCCTTGACGTCCCAGCGGGCCAGCGGAGAGTACGTAGTGATACCGGCGCAGAGAAGGGGTGCTGCCACGTCAAAATCAAGGGCCTCCGGGATGCGTAGGACGAAGTCCTGATTCACCACGATCTTTTCCGCATAGCCGCCCTGAGTAATCGTGCCATCGACATCCGTGGAGTTATAGGTTCCCACACCGCCCTTGAGGCAGTTCTGCTCCATCCCTGCCTCGCACTGCTCGCACTCACCGCAGGAATTCACCAGGCAGCCCACGCCGACGCGGTCCCCCACCTTGAACTTAGTGACCTCCTCCCCCACGGCGGAGACCACGCCGGCGATCTCGTGGCCAACGGTCAGCGGAAAGTGCGCCTCGCCCCACTCGTTGCGGATGGAGTGGATATCCGAGTGGCAGATGCCTGCTGCTTTGATGTCGATGACAACGTCATCGGCGCGCGGCTCGCGGCGCTGGATGGTCACGACTTCGAAGGGCTCGTTCGGACCGGTCTTCTGCAGTGCTTTAGTAGAAATAGTCATGGCGACCACGGTACCCCGCAGCCGCCTGACCTCGCCTAATGGAAATCTCTACCGACTAGGAGAGCTTCTTCGCAATCAGCTTGTTGACCTGTCCTGGGTCAGCCTTACCCTGGGTGGCCTTCATGACCGCACCCACGATGGCACCGGTGACCTTCTTGTTGCCGGCCTTGTACTTCTCCACGATGTCCGGGTTAGCGGCCAGGGCATCATCGACGGCCTTCTCGATCGCGCCATCATCGCGCACGACCTCGAGCCCGCGCTTGGCGACGACCTCGTCGACGTCACCCTCACCGGCCAGCACGCCGTCGACCGCCTGGCGAGCCAGCTTGGTGGTCAGCTTGCCTTCCTTGACCAGCTCAACAACGCGAGCGACCTGCGCCGGGGTAATGCCGAGAGTGCTCAGTTCAACGCCAGCCTCATTGGCCTTACCGGTCAGGTAGGACACCCACCAGGAGCGGGCCTCGTCAGGAGTGGTGCCGGCTTCCACTGTTTCGATAATGAGATCGAGAGCGCCGGCGTTGACCAGGTCACGCATCTCCTCGTCCTTGAGGCCCCACTCCTCCTGGATGCGGGCGCGGCGAATCCACGGCATCTCCGGCAGGGTCTGACGGATTTCCTCGACCCACTCGCGGGAGACAATCACCGGCGGCAGGTCCGGGTCGTTGAAGTAACGGTAGTCCTCGGCGGTTTCCTTCGGACGGCCCTTGGAAGTCGAACCATCCGTTTCCTGGTAATGGCGGGTTTCCTGGACGATCTCGCCACCGTCGACAAGCACCTGCGCCTGGCGCTGCATCTCAAAGCGCACCGCCTGCTCCACCGAGCGCAGGGAGTTGATGTTCTTGGTTTCGGTACGGGTGCCGAACTCCTCCTGGCCCACCGGGCGCAGCGAAACGTTGGAATCCACGCGCATCGAGCCTTGATCCATGCGGGCATCGGACACGCCCAGTGCCGCGACGAGCTCACGCAGAGCAGAAACATAGGCGCGGGCGACCTCGGGGGCGCGCTCGCCAGCACCAATGATCGGCTTGGTCACAATCTCGATTAGCGGGATGCCGGCACGGTTGCAGTCCACCAGCGAGGTCGTTGCGCCGTGAATGCGGCCATCGGCACCACCCAGGTGGGTCAGCTTGCCGGTGTCCTCCTCCATGTGAGCGCGCTCAATCTCAACGCGCCACTCAGTGCCGTCGTCGAGGACGACGTCGAGGTAGCCGTCGTAGGCAATCGGCTCATCGTACTGGGAGATCTGGTAGTTCTTCGGCTGGTCCGGGTAGAAGTAGTTCTTGCGGGCGAAACGCGAAGATTCCGCAATCTTGCAGTTCAGCGCCAGGCCGATCTTGATGGCGCCTTCCACGCCCTTGGAGTTGACCACCGGCAAAGCGCCTGGCAAACCGAGGGACACCGGGTCCACGTTGGAGTTGGGGGCTGCGTTGAAGTTCGTGGGCGAGGTGGAGAACATCTTGGTCTCCGTGTTGAGCTCCACGTGAACTTCCATGCCCATAACGGGTTCGAACTTTTCAAGGACCTCGTCATAGTCCATCAGGTCATACATCGCAGCAGTCATGCGTGCCATCTTAGTATGTCAGCGCGACACCGTGCGCAACCGCCTAACCCAACAAGGTGATGCCGTGCGTAATGAGAATCTTGGCTATCATCGCCGCCGGATACACCATGGCATAGCCCAAGGCGACGCGCTGGTCAGTGTTCGTCCGATTGTTCACGAAAGCGAGCACGGCCGGCTGGGTTTGCGCGCCCGCCATAGCACCCGCGGTCTTCGTGGCACCGACGCGCAGGAAGCGGCGCATGACGAGTGCGAATCCGGTCGCCACCAGCGTCGTGATGATCATGCCGAGCAGGAGAATCTTCCACCAGGCTCCACCCGTAAAGGCACCGGCGATTTCCCCGCCCGCATTCGTTCCGGCCTGGGCCAAGAAGAGCAGCAGTCCGAGTTCGGAGAGGATTGTGTTGGCCGAGTGCGGCAGTGCGGTGACGGTATTGCCGATGCGCCCGATACGCGCCATGATCAACGCCACGATGAGGACGCCAGCGGCAGCGCCGAGGCTAAAGGAAGAGCCGCCTGGAAGCGGGATTTCGAGGTGGCCCACGAAAACGCCGAGGGCCATGCCGAGGCCCAAAGACACCGGGTTGATATCTGTCAGGCCTTGCGAGGAATCACCAAGAAAAGTGGAAATCTCCCGCAGGGACTTCTTGGAACCGACGACGCGCACGCGGTCGCCGAGCTCCACGATGTGTTCTGGGATAGCGACCTGATCATTATCGGCGCGACGTACTCGCGAGATACGCGCGCCCCAGCGATCCGCCAGCTGGTTATTGAGCTCCGCGATGGTCAGGCCCGCCAAGCTGTGCTCGGAAATAGTGATGCGGCGAAAGTCCAACTCGTGGCGGTCATCATTGAGGATCTGCGGGGACTCGCGCCCGGCTCGCTCGATGATGTTGTCCAGGTCCTCCGGGGCACCAACGAGCGTGACCACGTCACCGGGGTGCAGCACGTCGAAGAATTTCGGCAAAACGATAAGGTTGCTGCCCACGCGGCGCAGGCGTGTTACCTGCACTTCCCCATTGCCAATATCAGCGATCTCCGCGACTGAGATCTCGCGTTGAATCTGCATGTGCTGGCGCGTGACGGGTGACAGGGTGTCGTCGTCATTGCCGGCGTCGCGAAGCACGAGCACCGTCGCACCGAGCATGCCGATGACACCGAACAGGTAAGCCACCGCGTAGCCCACCGTAGCCGAGCCCGGATCGCCCGTGGCTTCCGATGCCGCCGCCAACGCCGGGGTATTCGTCACCGCACCAGCGAAAGTACCAGCGATGGTTGCGTTCGACAGCCCAAAGACATAAGTGCCCAACCCCCACGCGGCAAGCGCCGCGATGATGAAGACTCCGATCATCGACAGCACTGGGCCCGGCGCCGTCTTCAGCGACTTGAAGAAGGACACACCGGAGTTATTGCCAATGCCGAAGGCAAAAAGCACCAGGCCGAACATGCCCAAAATAGGAGGAACGGAGGCCTCCACCCCGGCAGCTGATGCGGCTGCCGAGAAGGCGATGCCGAGAAAAAGCACGGCTGCCGCGCCCAAGCTGATGCCCCGCGTCTTAATGCCGCCGAGTGCCATGCCGACACCTATGAGCAGAAACACCAAGAGGACCGGCTGCTCAGCCAGATAAGCTAATACGCTTGTCATCGCTACCTTTAGAAACTATGGATGAGCTAACGGTGGTGTTTAGCCAAACAGGGCCTGTGCGTTGGCATAACGCTTGGCCGGAACCACCTTCAGCTTGCCCACTGCGTCCTCGAGAGGCACGAGGTCAATATTCTCGCCATGGAGAGCCACACACATGCCGGACTGGCCGTTGTGCGCAGCACGGGCGGCATGGGTGCCGTAGCGAGTGGCCAGCACGCGGTCATAGGCCGTCGGCGTACCGCCGCGCTGGATGTGACCGAGGACGGTGGTGCGCACGTCGTAACCAGTGCGCTTCTTGATTTCATCACCGATGACCTGGCCAATTCCGTTGAAGGTCTGGTGGCCGAACTGGTCCACACCGCCCTCTTCGAAGTCCATGGTGCCTTCCTTCGGCAGCGCGCCCTCAGCGACGCAAACGATGCCGTACTTCTCACCCATCTGGAAGCGGCGCTCCATGGCCTTGGTGATATCGGCGATATCGAACGGGACCTCAGGGATCACCGTGTAGTGCGCACCGCCGGCCATGCCAGCGTGCAGCGCGATCCAGCCAACGTGGCGGCCCATAACCTCGACGATGAGGATGCGGTCGTGGGATTCAGCGGTGGTGTGGAGGCGGTCGATCGCGTCAGTCGCCACGGATACTGCGGTGTCGAAACCGAAGGTGTAGTCGGTAGCGTTGACGTCATTATCGATGGTCTTTGGCACGCCCACGACCGGGATACCGTTATCGGAGAGCCACTTGGCACCCTTGAGCGTTCCCTCACCACCGATGGCGATGAGTGCATCGACCTCAGCATCAGCCATGTTGGCCTTGATGGTGTCCAACCCAGCCTTGAATTTATCTGGGTGGAGGCGGCCGGTGCCAAGGATGGTTCCGCCGCGCAGGAGGATGCGGTCGATCTCTGCGTCGTCATAAAGGTCACGGCGGCGGTCTTCCATCAGACCAACCCAGCCGTCCTCGTAGCCGACGACCGTATCGCCGAACTCGTTGGATGCGGTGCGAACGACCGCGCGGATAACAGCATTCAGACCGGGGCAATCACCACCGGATGTCAGTACAGCAAGACGCATGACATCCAATCTACTCGCTTCCCTATAGCCTCGCAGTTTCCGCTACCGCATGCAGGGTGTCGCGGAAGAAGAGCGAAGCCACACACCCCACCGCCAGCATCGCAACGATGACCACGAGGGAATTCGCGGCCCCCGCTACCTGCATGACTGCGGACACAGCGGCCACACCGATGACCGACCCCACCTGCCTGGACGTGTTGTAGACGCCGGATGCCGCGCCCATGAGATCTGCGTCAATATCGCGCATCGTCGTCGCGGCATTAGAGCCCCAGATGAAGGACTGTCCCGCTCCCAGCGCCGCGCAGGGCAAGCACAACCACCAGGCCGACACTTCGGCCTGCATGAGGAACCACAGTGCGAGGAAGGTCGCAATCAGGATGCCGAAGCCCGCGACCGCCAGACGTCGTGGGTGCAGCTTATCCGCCAGAATGCCCGCCAAGGGCGACACGCACAGAGAGACCAGCGCCATGGGTGTGACGATGATTCCGGCATCGCGCGCCGACATGTCCTGCTCGACCTGCAGCCACATCATGATTGGAATCATCATCGACGCCGCCATAAAGCCCATGGACACGATGGCCACTGAACCTGCGGAGTAGTTGCGGTCCTTAAACAGCACGAGCGGGACGAGCGCCGCCTTCCCCCGCGATGATTGCAAGCGCACGAAGAGGTAGATGCCCACCACACCAGCAAGGAGCAGGACCCAAATCCACCACGGCCAACCAGTCTCTGGGCCCTGTTGCACTGCGAAGACGAAGCACGTTAACGCGATAAACGACGCCCCCACCGACACGAAGTCAATCTTCCCCATCGCCGTTGGCAAGGAAGGCACCCACAGGCCGGATAAGACAATCGCGGCGACAACAAAAGGAATATGGATCCAGAAAACAGCCTGCCACCCAAATGCAGCGACGACGAAGCCTCCCAAGAGCGGTCCGGCAAGTGTGGCCAAAGACCCAACCACTCCCCAGACGCCGAGCGCACGGCCGCGCCGCTCCCGCGCGAAAATACGGTTGATGACGGCCATAGTCTGCGGCATTTGAATCGACGCGCCGAAACCTTGCAAGGCTCTTGCTGCAATAAGAAACTCCACCGAGGGCGCTAACGCGCACAACAGCGCGCCGATGCCAAAGAGCCCGACGCCCAGCTGGAACATTTTCTTCTGGCCGTAGATATCGCCGAGGCGGCCGGTAAACAACAGCGGCACGACCACGGCGAGCAAATAGATGGCGGAAACCCACAGCACCTGGTTGACATCGGCGTGGAACTCACGGCGGACGTCGGGAAGCGCGACGGCAATCATCGATTGGTCGAGCAAGGACATGAAAAAGCCCAGTGATAGCGCGGCCATGGCGAGCCACCCTTGCTTCTCCGACGGCGGCGTTCCTGCGAGTTTCATGCAGCGAAGTCTAGCCACCGCACGCTCACGCGGCCTAAACTGAGGCGCATGGGAATGATTGATATCAAGAAACCGCAGGACGTATCGACGGCAGCGACCGTCACGCTGGGACTTATCGGCGGCTGGCTCACCGCCCGGGAGACTGGCATTCGCCCGCTTGGCGGCGTGGTGCTTGCCGCCGCTGGCGTGTGGGCGGGCCGCAGCTGGTGGGCTAAGACGAACCCGGCCACTACCGCTGGCCTGGCAGCTCTGTACACCGGCGCTTTTGGCCTCTCCCACCCGCTGGCTAAGAAAATGGGCTCCTGGCCCGCAGTCCTCACCGTCACTGCCGCGAGCGCTGGCGCTGCCTACGCGCTTTCCGACGCCAAGTAGATCCCCCTCCCACGCCCCTTCACGCTGTCCTTGACGGCTGGAGGGGCGTTTTACGTCCTCGCGCGGGCAAAGGCTCCAACATTTTTGCGTCGAACGTGCTGGCTAACGTGGGGTGGCTACCCCCGTTTATAGTAATGACTTGACATGAATTCACCGTAGGCTATGGCCATACTGGGTGCGTGACACTAGAATCATGGTTAGAACATTTCTTCTAACACATGTTTATCTCGGGGGAGATACCCATGACCACTGCCACACGCCCACCAACCTTCTTCTTCTCGACTACTAACCCGAATAACCCACACGCCATAGCCCGCGCCACAGCACGACGAGCTGCCTATGACACCTGGGTCGGGGCTATGCCCAGCCTGCAGGCTGATATCAACACCACCGCACTATCCCTAGTCGCTGCCTGGTCACTGCCCGAAGGCCACATCAAATCCGGCCTGCGCGCTATCCACCGCCTGGATAGCCTGCCGAAAGTCAAAGCCATACAAGACACCCACTGCCTGCTCGACATCGAGTCCCTTATCGCTATCGATCAGCCCATGTCAGCACTGACAGCCTTGACTGAT
>NZ_KV821972.1:0-25011 GCF_001815785.1 Corynebacterium sp. HMSC056F09 | reverse complement strand
CCTCCTGGCTGACTTCTTCACCCCTTCTAAACCCAATCAGGCTTTTCCCACACGCAGTCAAATCAGGCGCAAAGTCCGCGATATCTGCAAAACCCTCGATAACTCCATCGCCTACCAGGACACCCGCCCTAAAAATACATACCGGTTTTCTTCTAACGGCACCTCAGCCTGGCTGGAACTGCACTGTGATGAAGACACCGGCATTAAACTCGACGCCTTCATCCACCACACCGCCGCCAAGGAAGACATCACCATCCCGGAGGCAGTCATAAAACTGCTTTCTGGTGAGATTAAGCCACCAGCTACCGTGGTGTTACACACCTACCAGGCCTGCGACATTGAGGATGCACCAACCTTTATTGAAGGCTTCGGCTGGCGGGCTAAGCCCATGCCGCATGATAAGACCCGGGACTTAACCGGTGACGTCGCCGAAGCAGACGGCTACCAACCAGGAGTCATCATGCGCAAACATGTCGAAGGCCGTGACGGGACCTGCCGGGTTGGCGGCTGTGGCAAACCAGCTTTCCTTAGCCAGTTGGATCATCGGCATAACTGGGCTGAAGGCGGGCCCACCCACCCGAAGAACCTAGCGTGTTTATGCCAGGGTCATCACAACATGAAAACTGATGGCAGCCTCAAATACCTGCTGGACCCCTACAGCGGGGATGTCATCTGGCTATATGAAGACGGCACTTGGACTATTACCGAAGCCGACGGGCCGCTAGCACCAAAACAGAAACGGTGGGCACAAACAGTCGCCCAACACATCACCGCCACCAGGAAACGCGTACGCGAAGACGCCCAACACTTAAAACAAGAACTCGACGACTACGCACAACAGCAAGCCAAAACCAAAGCAGAAGCCAAGGATGAAAGCAAGACCAACGCTGATGCCGGCAGCGACGACATCCCCTTCTAAACCCCGTCGTTCCAGACGACGAAGAACTCAGACACACTCCGCGGAGGCTGAACCCAGACTCGTCGTTTCAAACGACGAAACCCGACCAAGGAAACCGAAAGGAAAAGAGAAAGACTACGAACCAACGAACACACACCGTCGAATAAAACGACGAAGGCCGGCGGCCTCCCACGTCAGTGAAAGACCCCGGCTCATGCGCACTACGGGCTGGCCCGAAGTGTGTCTACTACTTGCGCCCTGCTTCGTAGGCGGCGCCGACCTTGTACAGGCGGTCATCCTTAAATGCCGGTGCCATGATCTGCAGGCCGGTGGGCAAGTTGGTGTCGGATGCCATTCCGGAAGGAACGGACATGCCGCACACGCCGGCGAGGTTCAACGGCAGGGTGCACAGGTCGAAGTTGTACATCTCCATCGGGTCCTCGACCTTCTCGCCCAGCTTGAAGGCTGTGGTCGGGGTGGTCGGAGAAACGAGGACATCGACCTGCTCGAAGGCACGCTCAAAGTCCTGTGCAATGAGGGTGCGAACACGCTGCGCTTGGAGGTAGTAGGCGTCATAGTAGCCGACGGACAGGGCGTAGGTACCCAGCATGATGCGGCGCTTGACCTCGGGGCCGAAGCCAGCCGCGCGGGACAGGGACATGACCTCTTCCGCAGAGTGGGTTCCATCATCACCCACGCGCAGGCCGTAGCGCATGCCGTCGAAGCGGGCCAGGTTGGAGGAGACCTCACACGGCATGATGAGGTAGTAGGCAGCGAGAGCGTCATCGAAGTGCGGGCAGTCGACCTCAACGATCTCTGCGCCCTGAGACTTCAGCTGCTCAACGGCTGCATGGTACGCCTCCATCACGCCCGGCTGCCAGCCATCGCGCTCGAATTGCTTGATCAGGCCAACCTTGACGCCGGACAGATCGCCGTTAGCGCCCTCCTTGGCAGCGGCGACTACCGGCGCGACCGGCTTGTCCACGGAGGTGGCGTCGAAGGAGTCGTGGCCGGCAATGATTTCGTGCAGCAGTGCGGTATCCAGGACCGTGCGGGCGGTCGGACCAGCCTGGTCCAGGGAGCTTGCAGCGGCGATGAGGCCGTAGCGAGACACCGTGCCATAGGTCGGCTTTACGCCCACGGTGTTCGTCAGAGCGGCCGGCTGGCGAATAGAGCCACCGGTGTCGGTACCGATACCCAGCGGAGCCTGACCAGAAGCAAGGGCTGCCGCGGTACCACCACCGGAGCCACCCGGGGTGCGCTCGGTGTCATAGGGGTTGTGGGCCGGACCGTAGGCGGAGTTCTCGTTGGAGGAGCCCATCGCGAACTCATCGAGGTTCGTCTTGCCCAGGATCGGGATACCGGCCTCGCGCAGCTTGGTCACCAGCGTGGCGTCATAGGGTGAGACCCAACCTTCCAGCATCTTGGAGGCGGCGGTTGTGGGGGCGTCGGTAGTCACCAGCAGGTCCTTGAGCGCCAGCGGCACGCCAGCCAGGGCAGAGGCTGGTTCTTCGCCGGCGTCGAGGGACTTATCGACGGCGTCGGCAGCCGCCAGCGCTTCCTCAGCACCAACGTGCAGGAAGGCGTTGAGTTCACCATCGGTCTCCGCGATTCGGTCCAGGAAGGCCTGAGTTACTTCGCGGGAGGTGAGCTCGCGGGAGTGAATCTTCTCAGCCAGCTCGGCGGCGGTCAGTGCGGTAATGCCCTCGGTGGGCGTAATGAATTGTGCCATTCTTATTCGTCTCCTCCACCCAGAATCTGCGGAACCATGAAGCGGTCATCCTCGGTCGCGGGCGCCTGATCCAGAGCCTGCTCAGCGGTGAGGGTGCGCACGATGACATCCTCACGCATCGGGGCGTTAACGGAGTGCGGGTGCGACATCGGCTCCACACCTTCAGCCTCGACCTTGCCAACCGCGGACACCGAGTCCACGATCTCGTCGATCTGCGCGGCGAACTGTTTTAGTTCTTCCTCGCTCAGGGCCAATCGCGACAGCTTTGCCAGGTGCGCGACCTCGTCACGCGAAATATCAGACACGCGAACTCCATCCTTTTATTCATTGAGACGGTTGATAGCTAAGCACCCATGGTACTGCACGGCTGGTGCCACGCCACCACCACTCCTCCCCCTACACACCACTGAAGCTATTGAATAGTATTCGATACGTTGGGTACCATCGATCAAGTTGTACAAACTATTCGCATCAGCGATTTCCCTACCTAGTCATCTTCCCCCAGAAAGAACGATATGTCGTATCTCGTCCGTGTCCTACTCCCTGACACTCCCGGCAGCCTTGGCCTCCTCGCCAACGCGATGGGCAGCATCGAGGCCGATATTCGTTCCGTGGATATCGTGGAGAATTTCCCGGACGGCACGGTCATGGATGACATCGTCCTCGATCTCCCCCAGTCCACCATGGCTGATGAGATCATCACCGCTGCACAGACCGTGGAGGGCGTAGAAGTTGACTCCATCCGCCCCTTCAGTGGACGCGTTGACCGCCGTGGGCAGATCCACGTGCTGGCTAAGGTGGCTTCGCAACGCAACGTCACCGCCGCGATGAAGGAGGTGTGTGCAGCAATCCCGAAGGCGCTGACCTCCAATTGGGCCATCGTCATTGCTAATGACGACAAGATCAGCCGCATTGCTGCCTCCGACGCCGCGCCTGCCGACGACGGCTCGATCCCCACCGACCTCAACATCACCTCGGCGCGCGTGCTCAATCCGGAGAAGGACACGTGGATTCCTGAGTCGTGGACGCTGATCGAATCCGCGCTGGCTGCCGCTCCCCTCGTGGGCACGAAGTATGTCGTCGTCATGGGCCGCGTCGGCGGACCGGACTACCTTGCCTCCGAGGTCGAGCACTTGGGTGACTTGGGCGCTATCTTGGGCGCCTTCCTCACCTAGTTAGCAATGCGTTGAGTCCCGCGGCGACGTCAGGAACCACGTGGTCCACCTCGTCGGTAATCTGCGTTCCCGGGAACGTGAAGGACTCGGTGGCGATGGAGTGCATCGAGAGATCGTTAAAGCTATCGCCGAAGGTGTAGAGTTCAGCTCCTTCGTGACCGAGGTGGCCAAGCAACCGCGTCAAGCCCTCGCCCTTGTTGTGCCCGGGCGGCATGATGTCGTAAAAGTCGCAGTTGAACGAGGACTCGACTGCACAATTCGCGCGGACCCACTCGTCGACCTCGCGGCGCAGCTCAGCGTTGCCTGGAATCCACAGGGACATGAGAACGGTGCTGCGCTTGGCGACGTCCCCCGGATCCATCACTTCCGTATTCGCCACCATCGAGGATTCCCGGCCAGCCAGCCCATCCCACACCACCTGGTCTGCTCCAGACAAGCCTGTGAGGTAGATATTCAACGGCAGCCCAGTGAAACGGTCGATGACGGCTTGGACGATATCACTGGGCAGGTGCTCCTCGTGGAGGATGGAGTAATCGCCGTCCGTGATGACGGTGCCGTTGTAGAGCACGTGGTAATCCAGCTCCACGCCGAATGGCTCAAGGGTGTTGCGTGCATTGGCGATGGACTTGCCCGTCGCGGAGATGGCGAGGTTGCCAGCGGCCCGCCACGCAGCGATGGCTTCCTTTACGGCCTCAGTTATGTCTTCGTTGACGTAAACGGTTCCATCCATGTCCAAAGCCGCAATCTTCATGCCCCGTAGTGTATTAGACCTTTCACGGCCGAGTCCACCACCGCGGTGCACGCCTCCTGGATGTCGGGTTGCGCCCAGGGGAAGGTCAGGGAGACGTCGGCAAGCGCGTGCATAGGCAGGTCATTGTGACCATCACCTAAGGTGATGAGCTCAATCTCGGAACGCTCGCGGCTAAGATGTTCAAGCAGCCAAGTCAAGGCGAAGCCCTTGTTGTGGCCGGGCGGCGTGATATCGAAGAAGTTTCGGTTCATCGCGGTGCCGACGGGAAAGCGGTCCGTCACCCACTGCGCAATCTCTTTCTGTAGCTCTGGGTTACCCGGCGTCCAGGCGGCGACGAGGGGGAAGACTTCTTTTTCGATGTGCTCGGGTGAAACTGGAACGGGCTCGCTGATGATGGGATTGTGCACGCCCTCCACGTTGCGCACGAGGTGGCCGTCGGGGCCTTCCAAGCGCGTGCAATACAGGTCGAGCTTCGGGATATCACGAACCCGCTCATACACAGCGCGGACTACTTCGGGCGGCACGTGGCTTTCATAGAGCAACTCATAGTCGCCATCCATAATGACGGTGCCGTTGCACAGCAGGAAGTAATCGAACTCGACGCCGAAAGGCTCAAGCGCACGCCGCGCCGAGTGCGGCGACTTACCCGTGGCCACGACGGCGAGGTTGCCTGCAGCGCGCCACTGCGCAATGGCCTCTGGGACTTCCTCAGGCATATACCCATCGAAGTAGATGGTGCCGTCGAGGTCGAAGGCGGCTAGCTTCATGCCTCGCCCGTTTCCAGCAGACGGGTGAAGCCCTCTTCATCCAGGATGGTCAGCCCCAGATCGCGGGCCTTCTGTTCCTTGGATCCGGCATTCTCTCCGACCACGACGTAGTTCGTCTTCTTAGACACCGAACCGGATGCCTTTCCGCCGCGGGTGATAATGGCCTCCTTGGCCGAATCACGAGTGAAGTTCTCCAAGGTACCGGTCACCACCACGGTGATGCCTTCAAGGGTCTGCGCCGGCTTATCGCTGGCTTCCTCCTCCATGGTGACCCCGGCGGCGGTCCACTTCTGCACGATGTTGTCGTGCCAATCCACCTCGAACCACTGCTTGAAGGATTCCGCGATGATGGTGCCCACACCATCGGTATCCGCCAGCTCCTCGACCGATGCTGCGCGCAGCACTTCCATGGAGCCAAAGCGGGTGGCTAGTGCACGTGCCGCAATGGGGCCGACGTGGCGGATCGACAGCGCGACGAGCACCCTCCAGAATTCAGCCTGGCGGGCCGTCTTGAGGTTCTCCAGCAGCTTCTTACCCGAAGCATTGAGCGCGCCCTTCTGCGTGGTGTAGACCGAGGATTTGAGGAGTGCTTGTTCATCGAGATCGAAGAGGTCCGCCTCATCCTTGAGCACTCCGGAGGAAATCAGATCCGCGGCAGCCTTCTCCCCCAGCTCGCCAATGTCGAGCGCCTTGCGGGAGGCCAGGTATTCCAGGCGTGCCGCCAGCTGGGCCGGGCAGCTACGAGTGTTCGGGCAGCGCCAGTCCTGGTCGCCTTCCTTCTGCGGAGCCAGCTTCGTACCACAGGCAGGGCAATTCTCCGGAAAGACCCATTCAGTCTCGCTGCCATCGCGCTTGTCCAGAACGGGGCCGAGGACCTCAGGGATGATCTCTCCGGCCTTGCGGATGATGATGGTATCCCCGATGAGGACATTCTTGTTCTTGACCTCGAATTGGTTGTGCAGGGTGGCCATGGAAACGGTCGAGCCGGAGACGAAGACCGGCTCCATGATGGCGAAAGGCGTCACGCGCCCGGTACGTCCCACACCGACCTCGATGTTGAGCAGCTTGGTGGTGACCTCCTCCGGCGGGTATTTATAGGCAATAGCCCAGCGCGGCGCGCGCGAAGTCGCGCCCAAGGCGCGCTGGCTGGCCAGGTCATCGACCTTGATGACAAGCCCGTCCATTTCAAAGTAGGCATCGTGGCGGTGCTCCTCCCAGTACGTGACCCGCTCTTGTACCTCCTTGGCTGTGGTGACCCGCTGGGTATAGGGAGACACCGGAAATCCCCAAGCCTCTAGGGCCTTGTAAGCATCGTGCTGCGAGGTGGGCTGGAATCCCTCGCGCGCGCCAATGCCGTGACAGACCATGTGGAGCCGGCGCTTCTTGACGTCCTCCGGATCCTTCATGCGCAGCCCGCCTGCCGCCGCGTTGCGGGGGTTGGCAAAGGTGGGCTTGCCGTCTTCGCGGCGCGCGGAGTTGATCTCCTCAAACTCATCCGGGCGCATGTACACCTCGCCGCGAACCTCCACCAGGGACGGCACCGGATACTCTTTGGTACCCGTCAGCTCGTGCGGGATATCGGGGATAACGCGTGCATTGGCGGTGATGTCCTCGCCCACACGACCATCACCGCGTGTGGCGGCCGTGGCGAGCTTGCCATCGCGGTAGACCAAATCAATGGACAGGCCATCAATCTTGAGCTCGGTCAGATAAGCCTCGGCCGGCGTGCGGTCCAGCCAGTCCTGCAGCTCATCCGCACTGAAGACGTTGTCCAAGCTGTACAGGCGCTCCAGGTGCTCGATGTCGACAGCACCTTCCGGCGCAGCACCGACCTGCTGGGTTGGCGAATCCGGGGTCTGCAGCTCCGGGTGCTCCGCCTCAAGCGCCAGCAAGCGCTGGAAGAGCGCGTCAAAGTCCGCATCCGGGATTGACGGCTCACCGTTGTAGTACAACTCACGGTGCTTGCGCACTTCCTGGGCAAGCTCGGACCATTCGCGTTGGATATCTACTGCATCACTCACGAGTCACTAGTGTAGCGGGGCTACCGGACATGCCTATGACCTGCGGATGGTCATTCTGCAAGAGTTCGTCCGTCATTCTGCAGCACTTCCACAGTGCGTGTCCGAGCCGGGCGCTAGAGTGTTGTCCATGAACTTCGACGCCACCCGCATGCTCTCCTTCGACCTCGAAACCACCTCCGTGAAGCCCAAAGAAGCCCGCATCGTCACCTCTGCCCTGGTACGTATCGACGGGCGTGAAGTAGACAAGCGGGAAATGCTCGCTGACCCCGGCGTGGAGATCCCCGAGGAAGCCGCCAAGATTCACGGCATCACTACTGAGAAGGCCCGCGCGGAAGGTCGCCCCCACGAGGAGGTGCTCAAGGAGACGGTCGATTCCATCTATAAGGCCTGGGACGAGGGGCTCACGCTCATCGTCTACAACGCCGCCTACGATCTCTCCGTACTGCGCGCGCTGACCGGGGACTTCACGGTCAACGGCCCGGTGTTCGATCCTTTCGTTATCGACCGCGTTAAGGATAAGTGGCGCAAGGGCAAGCGCACCTTGGAGGAGGTCTCCGCCCATTACGGCGTGGAATTGAGCAACGCGCATGAGGCGACTGCCGACGCCCTCGCGGCCGCCCGCGTGGCCTGGAAGCAGGTGCGCCAGCACTTCCCTGAGCTAGCCCAGATGGATACCAACGAGCTCATGGAGTACCAGGCCGTCGAGTGGTACAAGGACCGCGAATCCTTCAAGAAGTACCTGGAAGGCCGCGGGCGGGACGCCTCGGATGTCTCCACCGCGTGGCCGATGATTTCTTAACTCCCACCCCCTCACCCAAATAGCACTTGCCAGTTTTCTAGAGTTCTGGAATTCTAGAAACCATGGAAACGACAGTCGAAGCACGCCTCGCCGAACTCGAAGCGCGCGTCGCCGCGCTTGAGGGGCGCACCACGCCCACCGACGCCGGCCCCGCATCCACCGCGGAAGAAGGCTCGGCCTACTGGCTGGTCGACGCCCTCGCACCCAACGAGCAGCTTCCCGACGGCTCCATCATCTTTGGCGGCAACATAAACGTCGGCAAGCGCACTTATGCCTATCAATGGCAGCGCCCCACGAACTTCGTCACCGACGAGGATTGGGCAGAAAACCTCGAGCGCCTATCCGCTCTTGCCCATCCAGTCCGCGGCGAAATCCTGCGCCGCCTGCTCGCCGCACCCGCGACAGCCGCAGAGCTTCTCGAAGAAGACATCGTCTCCTCTACCGGCACCGCCTACCACCACTTGAGCGCGCTGACCCATGCCGGCTGGACCACGAAGTCTGGCGGCGAGTATTCCATCCGCCCCGCCCGAGTTATCCCCCTTCTCACCATCATCACCGCGAGCGAGGACCACTAATGCGTAGAATGTCCCTAGCCGTCATCGCTGCCATTGCCGTTGCAGCCATCCTGCTCATCACAGGGCCGCAAAGGATTACCCTGGCAAAAGACAAAACTGGTGACGAAGCCTTAGCTGCCCAGTTGAAAGAGCACTCAGAGTCCGGCTTCCACAACCTCACTGCCTTTACCCTCCAGGACGGCAAGGTCACCTTTGCGGGACTGGGCAGCGACGAGCACACGGAGGTCGAAATCGGCTCCGTGACCAAGATGTTCACTGGCGAACTGGCCCACCAGCTCGTCGAAGAGGAAAAACTGAGAACTGACACCACTGTGGGCGAGGTCCTCAATGTTGGCGATGCGCCCGTCGCTGACGTCACCGTCCAAGAATTGCTCGACCACACCTCTGGCCTACCGCGACTGGCGAGCGCGAGCCTCCTCAGCAATCTCGCCTCGGGTGTCACCGGCTCGAACCCCTATGAAGGCGAGACCGTAGAGGACATCGTGGCTGCCGCCACGGAGGCCGAACTAAAAGACCGCGGTAAAGAATCCTATTCAAACCTTGGCTATGGGCTCCTGGGCCACATGCTCGAGACCGTTGACGGGCAACCTTATGAACAGATGCTCAAAGAACGCATCTTCGAGCCAGTTGGCATGACAGAGACCTATCTCATGACGCCGGGCTCAGTACCTGACGACGCTCCACGCGGCCTAACCCCCACCGGCCGCCACGCTGAGCCGTGGGAGATGGAAGGCTCCGCACCCGCGGGAGCCATCCGCTCCACGGCAAGTGACATGGCCAAGTTCGCCGAGTGGTTCATGGACAACGGCGATACCGACTACGGCTGGCAGCCTCCCAGCGAAAACAATGCTGGGTACTGGCACAACGGCGGTACATACGGTTACTCGACGATGCTCATCATCGAACCAGAGACCAAACGCGCTGCCTTCGCCAACAACGATTCCCTCGCCGGTACCGAAGACCTCGCCCAAGCTCTATTCGACGAGCTCGGATCCTAAGGAGACACCGTGTTACTCACCATCAGCATGATCGTTATCATCGCCTCCCTTCTATGGTCCGCATGGAAGGCATTCACCACCCCAGGGAAGACAGTCTCGCGCGTTGTTTCCGTAGCAATCACTGCCTTCGTCATCGTGCTCATCGGATATACCTTGCCCTGGAATGCGGACCTCCACTTCTTCTGGTGGTATGGCCTCGTCGCCGCATGTGCTGTGTACGCCGGTGCGGTGGCCTGGCGGGCTATGGATTCGAAGCCCGCAAGCACAATCTAAGTCCTCCCGTAGACTGACGTTATGACTGCTCCCGCTTACCGCACGGTCCATATCCACGACGTCAATCCCTCCGTAATTGCCACCCTTCAGAAGCGCGCTGACGCCGCTGAAGTTTCCTTGGAAAACTACCTGCGCGATCTCCTGACGACCACAGCTTCACGCCCTGAATTTTCGCCGCGTCCCAGCGTCCAGGAAAAGCTCGCGGAGCTCACCCAGCGTGACCCTATAGCTATAAACGGCGATTTTGACATCGTCGGCGCCATTCGGGCGGGGCGGGACGCCTAATTCCACCTGGGGGACGAAAGTCTCCCAAATCTCCGCTTTTAGAAAAGTCTCCCAAATCTCCCAATGCCCTAGGATTGAGACTATGTCCCCACATGAGAACCCATTCCGCCCCACCTTCGGCGTTCCACCACTCTTTTGGGTTGGGCGCACGGCAGTGCTCGACACCTTCCGGGCTGCACTCGACTCCCAGCCGGGCAGCCCGGGCCGCTCGCTCATCATCAGCGGTGCCCGCGGTATCGGTAAGACGGTTTTGCTCAATGAGCTCGAAGATATCGCTTCTAGCCGCGGGTGGATTACCCTGCGGGCCTCGGGACGCAGCTCCTTGGTGGAGGAACTCGTGGACACCACCATCCCGCGCATCATAGACAAGCTTGCCCCGGCGGATAAGAGCAAGGTCAACCGCGTCGGTATTGGCGGCCTGGCAACCATCGGCATCCAGCACAACACCGAGGAAGCCTATAAACCGACGTTGAACACCCGCCTGCGCGAGCTTTTAGGCCTGCTCAAAGGCACTGGCGTACTGCTCACCATCGATGAAGTGCAGGACGCAGACGCCGAGGACCTCACCTCCCTGGCCGTGACCTACCAAGACTTGGTGCGCGATGAGCTCGATGTCGCTATTGTCGCCGCGGGCCTTCCGCAGGGAGTCAACCGCCTGCTGGACCTGCCGGGTGTGACCTTCCTGCGCCGCGCGCAGAAGTTCGTTCTGGGGCCGCTCTCCCCCGCGAACGCCAAGGTGGCCTTCACAGAAACCGCGGCGCAGTCCGGACTCGAATTCACCGAGGATGCGGTTGCAGCTGCGGTGCGGCTGTCCCGAGGCTACCCCTACATGGTGCAGCTGGTGGGCTCATTGGCCTGGGGAAAGGCGCAGCGCGAGGGTGGAAGCCGCATCGAGGAGGGTGACGTCGCGGCAGTGTCAGCCGAGGCGATCTCGGTTCTCGGCGCCCAGGTCCACCAGCCCGCTACCCTGGCGCTTCCGCCAGCGCAGCGCCTCTTCCTCGAAGCGATGAGCGCGGTTATGGAGAACGGCACGGCGGAAATCAAGAACATCGCCGCTCACCAGGACCGGACGGTGCGCTCACTGTCGGCCACGCGCCAAAGGCTTATCGACGCCGACCTGATCGAGCCCACCGCACACGGCCAACTCCAGTTCGTCATCCCTTATATGGAGGCCTACTTCACCGCGACGGACAGCCTGGGGAGGATTGATTAAAAGGGAAATTGGGGAAGCAAAACTAGCCGCAATCCCAGTAAAAGACAGCACCATCGGCCCTGCCAGTGTTTTCGGAGCGGTACACGACAGCCTCGCCAGCCTGCATTTTCTTCAATGCGTCCGGGTGCAGAAATACGTGGGCCACACCGAGGTCACCCCACATGGCCTCGAAAGGAAGCTCTTCTTCTTCCAGATATGTGGAATCGATTTCTAGGAAGTGAACGTACCCTTCAGGCTGCGTAGGGTCTTGTGCGAAGGCTGGGAAACCGCCAAGCATAATGTCGCTTTGGTTTCTGGCTGCGGCTCGCAACTCAACCAGCTCGTCAAAGTAATCAAACTCTTCAAGAAAGTCATCGCCTTTTCTAGACTTCAAAGCCTCGTACACTGCATAGTCGGTGGGAGGGACCATTGCCACTGCACTAGACAAGGAGATCGGAGAGTTCATAACCTCCCCAAGATCCTTGCTAAACGGGGAACAAAAATCCTCGTGCTTTTCATCGAAGGCAGCAGGCTCCGCGGTATGAGGTCCAGGAAAGCTGTGGTTGCCAAAGCCTTCCGCAGGCTCAGGGATATAGCGAATTTCCATGCCATCGCCAGGCGAATCCGAATCGAAACCGCCGAAGAACGGATCAGCACCGACGAAGAGTTGAAAAATTCCTGACTCCGGAATCAATCCGTCGAGAGTTGCTTCGCTTTCCGACGCCCCCTCCGCACGCACATGACAGACAATATCGGCAAAATTTAGCTGAATGATATGGAGTAATGGCTGACCGTTCTTTGAAATGGGCCATGTCGAACCTTCCGGAAGATACGGTCTACCTCCGAAGTACGAGCCATGTTCGGTGGGAGTGCCGTTGGAGTAGGGAAGGACGACGCCTGGCTTGGCAAGTTGGATTAGGTCATCGGCATCTTCGGAGACGAGCTCTCCGGACTCGATCATCGAACGTAACGCTTTAACCTGTGCTGTGAACTCTGGCATGGCAGGTGGTTCTTTCTCTAGGACAACGAGGGATTTAATCAGGGATTATCCTTCAAAAGAAAGCATGCTGCAATAGATATCTAGCCTGTTCTGGTTCATATTCGAGGCCTAGGTCAGGTGAAAGCTCAATTAGAGATCCCCAGCATCGCGGGTGAGAATGCCGGCGGTCTCGTTAACCGAGCGCAGGGATCTGGCAGAGGCCTTGACAGGATAGACGTCGAAATAATCGACGAGGAGCTCGCGCGGCATGCCGATGCGGTCGAGATGCCGGGCCAGCGCAATGGCCTCCGCGCGGGCATCGGAGCCTTCAAGGCCCAGACCAATGCGGTGGCCGGCATTCAAGTGCTCGCCCAAGCCGTCTAGGTGGCGCGGGGTCTCCAGACCACGGAAATCCGTGAGGAAAGTCGTGGCTGCAGGCGCGACTGACCACAGCGGCGGGGCGTGCAGGTAGTCGGCCTCGAAGACAAGGAGCTGCTCAAGAGCTACCTCATCTGGGACCGCCGGAATGGTATCGAAGTCGGTGGTGCCGGGGATTCGGCCGGCGATAACGTCTGCGAGGAGTGGTTCGTCGAGTTGGACGACGACCTCCCCGTGGAAACGGCGCGCAACATCCGCGGCGTGAGCGCGGAGGCCATAGAGAAGTGACTCCGCGAGTTCGCTAAAGGCGCCGCGGTCGGTGAGGACACGGTGGCCGTCGGAAAGCTCAATGCTCGCCGCAAGCGACCAGGGACCGAGCGCTTGCACCTTAATACGGGGCACGGTTTCGCCCCAGACTTCCTGGACCTCGTCGATATCGCGCTCCAAGCGGTCCCACGTACGCCGGGTCAGCAGCTGCGGGCGCGCTGTCATGCGCCACGAGCGCGGGCCGCGGTCGATGGAGATAGCCTCCAGCATGCTGGCCGTGCGGCCCACCGCATCCGACCCCAACCCGCGCTCGGGAAGTTGCGGGATGGCAGGGAGCTCGGTCTCCCCCATGATGATGTCCGCGGCCTCTGCGATGGAGGTACCGGGCATGGGGCCAAGGGCGAATCCCGTCATCTGTTCTCCTTCCCGAATGTTTTTCTTTTAATACCGAATCAAAGACTACTGCGACATCTATAATGCAATTCACAAACCACTAAGTCGCAGATAGTAAAGGATACTCCCGTGGCACTTGAACAGTTTTCTGGCTGGACCTTCTATTCTCCTTGCGAGATTCCGAGCGACATTCCGTCAATTCTCGCAGCCAACGAAAAGCCAATCTGCGCATTTAAAACTGTCCGAGACGCAGCGGTCTTCACTAGCCACCGATTGATTATCCGAGATTCTCAAGGTCTCACTGGAAAGAAAGTCGAAATCTATTCTCTCCCTTACTCCTCCATTAATATGTGGTCGACGGAGAATGCCGGAAAGCTCCTGGACGTAAATGCTGAACTGGAGCTCTGGACACGGGCTGGCCACTTCAAAATCAACATCGGGCCCAAAGTCGATATTCGAGCCCTCGACCGACTCATCGCCGACTGCGTGCTTCGATAGAACTACTCAGTCCCGCAGATGGTGCCGGAGCCCAGGACAATATCACCCAGCTCATCCGGGCTCGGCAGATAGAGCACGGCGGCCTGGCCACGAGCCACGCCGGAGAGCGGCTCGTTCAGCTCCAGCGTCATGCGGTCGGCCTCGCGGTCCACGTGAGCGCGGCAGGAAACGACAGAGCCGTGGGCGCGCACCTGCACCTCGCAGTCGAAGTCACCTTCCATCGCTGGGTGCAGATACTTCAGGCGATCGGCCTCAATGCGGGTTACGGCCAAGTCGGCGCGCGATCCGACGGTGACGGTGCCGGTGGCAGCGTCGATGTCGGTGACGTAGCGCGGGGAGCCGTCGGCAGTCGGCGTCTTGATGTCGAGGCCCTTGCGCTGGCCGATGGTGTAGTTCCACGCGCCGTCGTGTTCCTTGAGCTCATTGCCCTCGGTATCCACGATCATGCCGGGGCGCAGGCCGATGGAACGGCCCAGGAAGGCCTGGGTATTGCCGTCCGGAATGAAGCAGATGTCATAGGAATCCGGCTTGGCCGCCGTGGAGAAGCCATGGCGTTTGGCTTCCTCGCGGATCTGCGGCTTCGGGGTATCGCCAATCGGGAAGAAGCAGTGATCCAGCTCTTCCTTGGTGATAACACCCAGCACATAGGACTGGTCCTTGTTCTCGTCCAAGGAGCGGCGCATGTAGCCATCATCGTCGATTGTGGCGTAATGGCCCGTGGCCACCGCATCGAAGCCCAGCGCCATCCCCTTGCGCAGTAGCGCCGCGAACTTGATCTTCTCATTGCAGCGCAGGCAGGGATTCGGGGTCTCACCGCGGGCATAGGAGTCCACGAAATCGCCGATGACGGCTTCCTTGAACTCCTCAGAGAAGTCCCACACGTAGAAAGGAATGCCGAGCTTGTCGCAGATGCGACGGGCATCGGCGGAATCCTCCAAGGAGCAGCAGCCGCGTGCCTTCTCACGTGTCTGCTGCGCATCCTTGTGCAGGGCCAGGTGCACACCAATGACGTCGTGGCCCGCCTCCACCGCACGCGCGGCTGCGACCGAGGAATCGACGCCGCCGGACATGGCTACCAATACTCGCATGCTCTCCCCTTCTCGTTTCGTTATCGCCCACCAAGGCTAGTCGCGGTGCACCTCATACCCCAACACACGAACCACGCAGCCTATTCCCTAAGCTAAGAGGCACTATGGGCAGAAAGCGCAACACCACCAATTCCATCGCGGGCACCTACGAGATTTCCACCGGCGAACTCGTCGTCGAGCCGGATCCTTTCCGCGACGGTGCCTTCATCCTCAACGTCAATGGCGTGCCATCCTCACACCTCATCCCCGATGAGCCGCGCACCCTCGAGTTCGAGTACATGCGTTGGATTGCCGCCGCGGTGGAGAACCTCGCCCCTGGCAAGCGCCTGCTCCACCTGGGCGGCGGTGGCTGTTCTCTCCCCCGCTACTTCGCGAATCTCTGGCCGGATTCCCACAACACGGTCGTCGAACTCGACGCCAAACTGGCCGAGTTCATCCGTGAGCTGGCCGATATCCCCTCTGCTCCCCGCGTGAAAATCCGCGCCGGCGAGGCACGCGCGGTCACCGAAGGTTTCCCGCCGAACCGCTTCGACGTCATCATTCGGGATGTCTTCGCCGGCGCCATCACACCGGAGCCTCTCACCACCGAAGAGTTCTTCCAGCACGCCCACGCCACCCTATCCCCCGGCGGTCTTTACGTTGCCAACTGCGGCGACCACTCCGATCTCCAGGGCGCGAAGGCGGAACTAGCTGGAATGGCGGAGGTCTTTGCACACGTCGCCGTTATCGCCGACCCTCCCATGCTTAAGGGTCGGCGCTACGGCAACATCATCCTCATCGGCTCCGATACCGAGTTGCCCCACGACGGCTCCCCCGAAGCCGCCGCCCTGGCCAAGCCGCTCCTCTCCGGTGCGGTGCCCGCACACTTCCGCGACGAATCCTGGACCCGCCGCTTCTTTACCGGCGCGAGCCCCCGCCACGACGCCCCGGCAACCGCCGACGATTAGCGCAGGCTCTTGAGCAGGTCCGCCACCTGCTTGGAATCAAATGCCGGGATCTCCACACCCGCGGCGTGACCAGCACTGCGTGCAGCACGGCTGGCATTCTCCACGTCCTGCTCGCTGACGTTGTTGGCATCAAAGTCCTGCAGGTGCTGCGCGTTATCCAGGAAGATGGCTAGGTCGCCGACGGTGGCGTCGTTATTTGCCAGGCTCTTGAGGTCATCAACGCTAATAGCGCCGGTGTTGAGCAGCTTCTCTGCCTGCTTCACAAGCCCGGTCGGATCCACGTCTAGACCCGCATCCTTCGCGGCATCGGCCACGGCAGGAACGGCCGCCGCACCTGCTGCCAGCGCCAGGATTCCAGCAATCAGCACGCCGGCATCATCACCCAGGTCCACGCCCGGAATGACCAGGTCATCCAAGATTCCACCGAAGTCGATGTAATTGCCAGCAGAGAAAGAGTGCAGCTGCGCCTCAGTACCGTTGAAGAGGTTCAGGTCAACGTCAGTCTCAATGCCGGCCACGCGTCCGCTACCGGAGCGCTGCCAGAAGGCAAGCTTGTCCCAGCCACCGACCGGGTCCGGTGCGGTGTCCTGGTAGGCCGCCAGCCACAACGGATACTCGGAGAAGCGCGTGGTGTTACCCATCTGGCCCATCCAGAAGTACTTGTAGGTGTACAGCATCGGCGTACGGCCGGTCAGGGACTTGACCTCCGTCATGAAGGTATCAATCCAGTCAGCAAGCTGGTCGGCATTCAGTCCCTCATCCACCTCGATATCGAGCACCGGCGGCAGGGTCTGCGTCGGCACCAGCGCGATTTGGGAGGCGAAGCTAGCCGCCTGCTGCTTGGCGTCGCCGGCCGGGCGCGCGTAGTGGTAGGCGCCGACCTTCAGTCCAGCGGCTGCTGCGGCATTGGCATCGCGCACGAAGTGGTTGTTGACAAAGCCGACGCCCTCGGTGGCCTTCACGAAGGCATAGGACTGGCCATCGGACTTCACGGCATCCCAATCGATTCCGCGAAGGGACGCGTGGTTATTTCCGGAGACATCCACACCGGATGGTGCGTAGGACGGAATGGCAACGGCGGTGGATACGGACAGTGCCACGGCCGCTACTGCGGTAACGGCGGCGGTAACAAGGCGACGTGCATGGCTCATGCGCGCCACACTACCTCCGCTTTAACACTAATCACTGAAGCAACACACGAAACATTGAACTCTTTTGCCACACCACTGACGCAACTCCCCAACAACCGCTCCCAACAGCAGCAACCGCTGCTAAACTGCGCTTCACATCGCCACCACCCCATCAGGTGATCACGACACCGACGAAGGACAGCGCCATGGACCAGCCCACCATCGACCCACACCTTCCCAACGAGCCACAGCAGCCTGCCGAACCCAACGCACCCAAGGCATCTCAAGACCCCAACGCACCCCAAGAGCCCAAAGCCTCGAAGCTACCTCCACGCCGCGGCTGGGAAGGAGTCTTCAACGAGAAACTCGCCCTGTGGGGCTCCGCTATCCTTCTGGCTGGCTGGGCACTGGGGTTGCTCTCCTTGCTCATCGCCGACAGCGCTGCATCAGGCACTGATGATGCCGCGTCCTACATGTTTGGCTTCCTCGGCATATTCACCTTCATCGGGCTGTGTATCGCAACGCCTTTCCTTGCGACGCTTTTTGCCTTCATCGCCATCGCATCACTCGACTCTGACGTGCCAGAACGCAAACGCAACGCCAGAATCGCACTCGTGCTGGCGATACTGAGCATAGTGCCCATCGTTGTCTACTTCGGACCAAAATACATGTTTTAGGTGCGGTCTCTGTGATGTCGAGGCCTTGACAACCTCAGCCAATGACAGCGCCAAAGACTAATGCCGACGAAGGATAGCCCCATGGACCAGCCCTCCATCGATCCTCACTTCCCCAATGAGCCACAGCGGCCCGCAGAGCCCAAGGAATCTGAGCTTCCTCCACGCCGCGGCTTAGCAGGAATCTTCAACGAGAAACTCGCCCTATGGGGCTCCGCTATCCTTCTGGGGAGCTGGGCGCTGGGATTCCTTTCCTTGCTCTTAGCAGACAGCGCTGCATCAGGCCCTGATGGGGCCGCGTCCTACATGTTCGGATTCTTCGGCCTTTTCGCGTTCATCGGGCTGTGGTTTGCAACGCCTTTTCTCGCGCCCCTCTTTGCCTTCATCGCCATCGCATCGCTTGACTCTGACGTTCCCGAACGCAAGCGCAACGCCATCATCGCACTCGTGCTTTCGATCGCGTCGGTGATTCCCATCGTCGCGCACTTCGCGCCGAACTATTTGTTCTAGGTCTCGACCCTAGGTGCTGGGCTCCAGGTGCCAAGTCCAAAACCTTGATACTTATGCAGTGCTTGGCGACGCCCCCACCCAAGCTTGCGGACCCTGATCATCCAGGAGTCCTGAGCGGGATGAGCCGCAGCCACGAGTAACCGGGCGCAGCTTATTGCATCGCTATTCGGAACCCAGCCCATCCACGATTCGCACTGTCTCCATCGCCACGCGCACGACTTTCCCAATCAGGTCCACGATGTAGCGCGGGTTTCCAACCTCATCGGCCCAATCGTTAGGGTCGTTGACGATGCCAGAAGCCTTATCCTTCTTGACCTGGTAGCGGTCAATCAGCCACGCGACTGCCGAGCGTGAGCCCAGCATGTACTCGTCGGCTTCTTCCGGGATACCGGCGATGGTCACGCGCTTGTTGTAGATCAGCTTCGTCACGTCATTGACGTTCTTGCCTGTCTCCGGGTCCTTGCGCTTGGCCCACTTCATCTTGAGCACGCGCCACGTCTCACGGTCAGCCTCATCACCCGTGACCTGAATGTCTAACGGCCACGGATCCACGGTCTCGTAGTTGACGTGAAGGGACATCAGCTCCTGCCCGGCAGCCGCGAACTTGTCGAACTCCGCACGCGAACTCGGCGTCTCAATATGCGGGAGCATCTTCTTCAGGTCAGCCGCGTACTTCGTTCGGTAGCCAGGGTCGTGCAGCTTGCCGTAGACAAAGTGGAAAATGTCATCACCCGTGATGTCTGACCCCAGCGCATCACGGTAGAGAGCCTTAATCTCATCAGTGATGTTGTCCACGCGCACGTAGCCGTCGACGACCTCGCCAATCGAACCGTAGACGCTGGCTTCACCTTGCTTAACGACGCCTCCCTCACCGAACAGCCCACCGTCATCCGCTTCGACGGCGGCCCAGATGAAGCGGGGAAAGTATTGGCCCGCGTTACTTCCCCACATTGCCAAATCAGGAATCAAATCGGTCGCTAACGCGGAGAACGGCTTCGCACTTCCGGGGTTAACTACGTAGAACCCTATGTTTCGGTGCTCTGAGGTTGGAAACATCGATGGAAGTTGGCCACGACGATCATTAAAGTCCGAAGAAAAGTACAGGTGTTGGCGACAAAACGGCCTATACAGTCCTCCCCTGCAGTCTCGCTCGTCGAAGGAAAGCCTTATGCCCCGTTTCTTGAGCTGATCGTATCGTGAAGACCATTTAATCCTTGCGGGGTCTAAATGCTTAGCATCACCAATCTGGTTAAAGAAATCCAGTGAGGATTTTACCTTGCTAGTTAAGCTTCTCCGTTCAAACGCGTACGCCCAACTATCACGGGCAGTTGCAACTCCTCCACTGTTCAAAACGAAAAACTTGTTCTTCGCGATGCCTTCATTCTTCGCGCTGAGAACCGGCCAAGTTGAGAACTCTTCAGAGCGCTGGCTCAACCAGTCACCTTCTTTGTTCGGAGAAATCGATTGCCAGTCCACATTCTCTACCGAGGAGGCATCTACGATACGGAGCTTTTCTTCCGCTGTGAGGTAGTCGCCAATATCTCGATAATGCAGGTCGAAAGCAGATTTCGAAGGGTCTTTTACTCCGATCGTGATCGCTACAGTATTGCGGGAACCGGAACCAAAGACCTTTCCGCCTTCCTTTCGCGATTGTTCGCCAGCGGTTCGCTGGTTGCCCCGCAAGTTAAACACATACAGGTCAGTGAAATCCTCGGCCATGGATAGTCGCACGCCGTCACCAGTGTTTCCATCAATCCAGCCGCCATTGGAGACGAATGCGACGACTCCTTGGTCACCAATGCGGTCGGTAGCCCAGCGGAATGCACGCAGATACGAGTCATACAACGAGTTTTTCAGTTGCGCAGTCGACCTCGCCGCATACGTCTCCGCAATGCGCTTATCCAGGCTCGGGTACTTCAGGTTCGCATTGAGGTCGTTCGCGGACTTCTGCCCTGCGGAGTACGGCGGATTACCAATTACCACGTTGATGGGCGCTTGCTTCTGGCGCTCGATAGTCTCGTTGTTCTCGCGGAAGATATTGAGGTCCGGGATATCGCCTTCCTCGTGGATTTGGAAGGTATCGGCTAGCGCGATGTTGGTGAAGGGGACGTACTCAGGTGCAGGTTCACCGTTGCGCAGGGCTGCTTCTTCGCGTAGGGCGTTGTAGGTCGTCTCGATGTTGACAGCCGAGACGTAGTAGGCCAGCAACATGATCTCGGTTGCGAAGAGCTCATTGGCGTACTTGCGAGCGAGGTCCTCCGGCTTAATGAGGCCGGACTGCAGGAGGCGGACTGTGAAGGTGGAAGTGCCGGCGAAGGGGTCGAGAATGCACACGCCTTCATCGGTCAGTCCCTTGCCGAAGTGCTTCTTGGATACATCGTCGGCGGCGCGCAGGATGAAGTCGACGATTTCAACTGGGGTGTAAACGATGCCAAGGGCCTCAGATTGCTTCTTGAAGGCCTTGCGGAAGAAACGCTCGTAAAGCTCCTTGATGACCTGCTGCTTGCCTGAAGCGGAATTCACCTCAGAAGCACGAACGCGAACGGACTCGTAGAACTTCTCCAGGGACTCGGTTTCGGTATCGAGGTTTGCCTTGGACAGTGCCTTTACCATCTTCTCCATGACCTGGGCCACGGGGTTGTGGGTGATGAAGTCATGGTTCTCAAAGAGCGCGTTGAAGACCGGTGCCGTAATCAGATGCTGCGAGAGCATCGAGATGGCATCTTCTTCGCTGATGCCATCATTGAGGTTATTGCGCAGGCCTTCGACGAAGCTGTCGAATTCGGTGCGCAGGGTTCCATCGGCGCCATCGAGTAGCGCCTTGATGCGGGTGCTTTGGTTCTCCGCGATGGTGGCGACGTCGTCTGCCCAGTCCTCCCAGTAGGTGCGAGTGCCGACCTTGTCCACCAGCTTGGTGTAGATGGCTTCTTGCCACTCCTCCAGAGAGAACAGCGCGATCTGTCGAGTAACGGCAGATGAGTCCTCCCACGCGGAAGAGCTATCCGAAGAGCGCTCAGCATCGCTCGCGTTGAGCTTATCCCGCGGGTCTTCTTCTGCGTCTTTGCTGGCGTTCGGATCATCGGGAATCGGATTGACCGGAATTGGGATGATGGGAAGGTCTGGTTCTTTACTGCCGTTAAGGGCGATGGAGTTAATCTTCGCGTTGAAGCGATCATCGTGGGCGCGCAGCGCGTTGAGGATCTGCCAAACAACCTTGAAACGCTGGTTGTCGTTGAGTGCTTCTGCTGGGGAGACATTGCTGGCTACGGCGACGGGCAGGATGATGTAGCCGTAATCCTTGCCCTCAGACTTGCGCATGACGCGGCCGACGGACTGGACCACGTCCACCATGGAGTTGCGGGGGTTGAAGAAGATGACGGCATCCAGGGCTGGGACGTCCACACCCTCAGAAAGGCAGCGCGCGTTGGTGAGCATGCGAGACTCGTGCTCCCCTGCTGGGGATTCCAGCCAGGACAGCCTCGTGCCGCGCTCCATGGCGTTCATGCCGCCGTCGACGTGCTGGGCGGTGACGTGGAGGTCGACGTTGGTCAGGGAGACGTCGTTAAGCACTGCCTTTTCTTTGAGCAGTTCCTGGTGGGTGCCGATGAGCGAGGGGTAAGTCTCCGCAATGAGTTGGGAGGTCTTGATGTCCTTAGCAAAGGCTACCGCGCGCTGCATGGGCTGGGCGTCCTCGTCGAAGCCGCCCTTCTTGCCCTGCAATTCGCCGGAGCGCTTGGCCAGGCCGTTCCAGGCGCCAATCATGGCAGACGCCAGCGAAAGGTTGACCTGGTTGTTCTCACTGTGGGCCATGGCTTGGGCAGCCACGGATTCATCCACGGTCATGACAAGCACCTTGTAGTCCGTGAGTAGGCCCTTGTCCACGGCTTCACCGAAGCCGAGGCGGTAGAACTCCGGGCCGTAGATGGCTTCATCATCCATGGAGGCCAGCTCCGCGGAGTGCTCTTCGGCCTTGCCCTTGACGGCTTCGTCATAAAGGCGTGGGGTGGCTGTCATGTAGAGGCGCTTGGCTGCCTTGATGTAGTCGGCATCGTGGACGCGGACGAAGTTGCTGGCATCCTCCCCGGCCAAGGTGATGCCGGTGGTGCGGTGGGCTTCATCGCAGATGACGAGGTCGAAATCATCGAGGCCTACCTGCTGGGCATCGTGCACCGCCTGGATGGACTGGTAAGTGGAGAAGACGATGTTGAGGCCCTTGGCGCGCTTGCCGGATTCAAAGCGCGTGGTGATGTCCTTGCCTTCGGTAGAAACTGGGACTTCAAGGTCGTAGACGGCGATGTCTTCGGCCTTCTTGGAAACCTTGCTATCGGAGCACACCGCGAAGGCGCGCATGTCGAGGCGGCCCTGGGCGGTCCACTCCTTCAGAGTTTGGGAGAGCAAGGAGATGGACGGCACGAGGAAGAGGATGCGGGCTTTGCCGCCGTTGTCCTCAGCGACGCGCTCCGCAAGGCGCAGGGCGGTAAAGGTTTTGCCGGTACCGCACGCCATGATGAGCTTGCCGCGGTCATGGGTCTTGAAGCCTTCAATGGCTTTGTCGATCGCCGCCTGCTGGTGCGGGCGGGGCTCAAACGTCTCACGTTGGGAGAGGTTGATCTGGATGGTCTTATCGCGCACCTCCGAGCCGGGGAAGGCCACGTCCCAGTTGATGGGTGACTCCGCGATGGCGGAGATGCCAATGCGGCTGGTCGGAATAATCTGGTTGGCCAGGGCGTCCTCCGCGTGGGAGGACCAGTGGTCCGTGGTGGAGATGATCAGGCGGCTGCCGAAGTGCTGGCGGCCTTCTTCCGTTTCGAAGGAATGCCCAGAGGCCTCGAAGAAGGAATCCAGGTGGGACTTCTGGATGCGCGCCTTGGAGTCATAGAACTTGCACTGGATGGCGGTCCACGTGCCGTCATCCACCCGGCGGGCCACCAGGTCAATGCCGGTATCCGCCTTACCACCGTTGTAGCGCCAATCCGTCCAGCGGCAGACCTCGTCGAACTGGTTCTTCAAGGTCGGGTCGGTCTTGAAATAGTTGACCATCAGCTTCTCAAAGGCAATGCCATACTTTGCCTTTGGTTGGTTTTCACGCAGCTGGTCTAGGACCTCAGAGAACTTCGACATGAGAACATTGTGCCCGAAGGTGTGCACGAGGTTCTGTCAACACACTGGTCTTAGCGTGGATCTGCTTTGCTGGGTTCCGTTGCGCTTTGCTCCGCTTTGGCTTGCTTGCGCTCAGCCAACCACGTCTTCACAGCTCGGGCGGCGTCAGCTGCGCGCATGTCGGGCACGTAGGCGTGTACAACGGCTAGTCCAATGGCGGGCAGTGCCAGCTCATCGTTGTAGGCCAGGTACCACTTGTGTTCTTCCGGCTGGAATTTGTGCTTGGAGGCGGCCAGGCTGCGGAAGCCGTAGAGGGGCTCCATTTCTTCGCCGAGGCGGGTGAGGAGGGCGTCGAGAAGCCCGGGCTCCTCCGGTGTTCCTGACAGGGGCGCACCGGAGAGCGAAATCCAGGCGCAGCCTTCGCCGGCGGCGATGATCATGGCCTCAGAAATGAGCAGCTCGATAGCGCCTTTGAAGCCGTGGTCGGCGCGGCGCATGACGTCGAGGGTGTAGCCCACCACGCTGCCGTTTTCACGAACAGGGAGCCAGGATGTCACGCCGTGCAACGTGCCGTCCTCCCCCAGCGCGAGCAGTAGCTTGGTGCCTTCCTCCCGCAGCTCGGTAACACCGCCCAAAGTAAAGCCCATCTCCGGGAGAGCTTTGTCAGAGACCCATTCTTCGGAGAGCTCGGCAATTTTGTTGCGGGTGGCAAGATCGAGGTCCTTCCACTCCGTCCACAGCGTGGTGACGCCCTCTTTGCCGGCCTTGTTGCGGGCGGTGCGAATGTTCTGGAATTTCTTGCCTTTGAACTCGGTGTTAGAGGTGTCCAGGACGGCTTCTTCGGCTACTTCGAGGCAGTGGAAGCCGGGACGGGTAAAGCTTTCCCGTACTGAGTACCAGGCTGGGCGCCAGCCTTGTTCGCGCGCGAAGTCCTCGAAGGCGGATGCGGTGGCTTGCGGGTCATTGCCTACTGGCTCGCCGAGGCTGAGCGCAATCCCGTTGTGGACGCGGTAGGCCACGTAGTTGCTGTCGTTAAAGAAGTAGCGGTTCCCCTTCCACAGGGTCATGGCGGAGAGGTGGTCACCACTGCCCTGTTCCAGGATGGCGCGGGCACGCTCGCGGGCCTCAGCGGCCTCAGGGTTAGCCGGCGTGGCAAACATGCGGTAAGCAACCCACGCTGCGTACATCCAGAATAGAGTGCCGGCCCACTCGTAGAGGGCCCAGGTCAGCCACGTGGTCGGTGCAAGTTCGAGCGGGAGCAGAGTGGCCACGACTGGTGGGACGTAGCGCAGAGGGAGTTCGGACAGGATCGATCCGGCAGTGGCTGTCTCGACGAAGCCGTCCTTGAGAAGTAGTGCGCCGACTCCCCAGAGAGCGGCTGTGAGGGCGAAGGCAGCAGCGATCTTGCCAGCGGCCTGACCCAGCGCACCTGCGCTTTCGTGAATGTGGAACACGCGGTGATTCCAGATTAGTACGAGGAGGCAGGTGGCCCAGGGCAGGACCACGGCCGCTAGGTTGACGCCGTAGAGCACAAGGCCTTCTTGGCTAAAGTTGTGATGTCTAGCGACTTTTTGGACACGG
>NZ_KV821971.1:0-388 GCF_001815785.1 Corynebacterium sp. HMSC056F09 | reverse complement strand
GTCATGGGCCGTGTAGAACTCCGCAACGTTATCGGCTGTGACCGTGGAGTAGAGCGGACCTGACCCCTGTTAGGTAGACACCTGATATCCAGCCCGGTTGGGTTGGGAAGAAAGGTAATCTACCACCATGCCTAGGTACTCCGAACAGTTCAAACGTGATGCTGTGGCCCTCTACGAAAACAATGAGGACCTCTCACTCCACGCGGCTTCAGCAGAGCTAGGAGTTAATCGTTCCTCACTTTATTCCTGGCTTAAGCAGTACGGCACCGGCAAACGTGCCCGCACGAAAACCATGCGCGACAAGGCCCAAGCGACGACTGATTCTGAACGAATCCGCCAGCTAGAAAAAGAAAACGCAAAGCTGCGCGAAGAACGCGACATCCTGCGC
>NZ_KV821970.1:0-19978 GCF_001815785.1 Corynebacterium sp. HMSC056F09 | reverse complement strand
GTTTATCCACACGAAATGTCCCTTAAGCCGTGGACTTAAGCGGAGATGCATCAGGCCTAGGGCAAACGCGGACGCTGGATGTAGATGGTTCTAGTCAAAAGGTTTTCTTGGGGGCAAACAAACCATATGGAGGAGCGAAGAAGGTTCGTTTGGGGGCAGGTGAACCTTCTGACTGAAACCTCCTGACGGAAACCTTCTGATGGGAACCATGTGGCAGCGCACCGAGTTATTCACCGGCTATCCGCTGCCGGTTAAAAGGATTAGATGCGTGCGAAGTCCGCTTTAAGGCCGCGGCTTGCCCTTCATCCAGTACACGGACCAGATGACGTCTTCGCGCGGCACACCCCAGTCATGCACGGCTATCGAGCGCACTGCTTTGGCCAGGTCCCCTTCGCCGGATACCCACACCGAATCCGGCGCTGTATCCGCGGTGAAACGGGAGCCGAGAAGTTGTCTGGCGCGTGTGCAGTGTTCGTCGTGTGGAGCCAGGACCATGGTGAGTGAGCGGACCTTGCCGCGCCACGTCTCCTCCAAGCCGTCTTCAACTTCAGCGTCGTCTGTGATCATGGCAACGACGTCGACTGCACCCAAGGTTTCCGGTGAGAAGGCTTCGTAGTGCTCGAGGATGTGCCACAGCGCCGGTAGGGCAGAGGCATCTGCGAGTAACAGTTGTGACTTCCTAGGGGCCTGCCACAGTGCTTGCCCGGTATATATTCCGGCGGTATCCCCGGGTTGGGCATTGAGGATCCAGCGTGAGCCCGGGCCATTATCGCCATGGGTCACCACGTCGACATCGATGGTGCACGCTTCTTGGTTGAGCTTGCGAATTGTGTACCAGCGCAATGCTGGGCGAATGTCGTCGGGCAATCGGGTGACGGCGGCGCGAACATTGACATCGTCGACCGGGAAGGGCGAAAAATCCTGCTCGTCTTGGGGCATGAGGAGCCCAAAATACTCGTCAGGCCCGGCTAAGGGGTAGTCACTAAAAGCCGGCGAGTGAAAAGTTAAACGGTGCAGCCGCGGCTTGAGGCGGGGGTTCCCGGTGAGGGTGACGGGCAATAAGCGGTGATGCGTCAAGGGAATTGATCCTAGGTAGAGGCCAAATTTGAAACCATCATAACGCACAGGTTAGGCTAGCCTCAAATAATTTAGGGGTGCGAATGCTTGCATGCTCGTTCCCGTTGAAGGAAAGGTTTATTCCATGGTTGCTATCCACCGGCGCGCGAAAACCGTGCTCGCTATTGTCTCAGCGGCAGCGATTGCTTTAGCGGGGTGCTCCCGCGGAAGTGGCGAGGACAGCGCGGGTGCGGACAGTGCTGAGGAGGTGCGCGTTGCCAGCCTGGGGCTCGGTGATGCCGATACCGTGCTGGCACTCGGAATCACTCCGGTTGCTGTGGCCCCCTGGGGTGCGAAAGGGGATGGTGATCCCTCCGGAGTTGGCCCATGGGCGAAGGAGCTTTTGGGAGATGCCCAGCCCGAGGTGATCTATAACACCGCCTCCGGTTTCACGGCCGAGGTTCTAGAGCAGGTCACTGCCTCGGACCCCACACAGATCATCGCCGTGAACCAGGCAGTGGATCAGGAGGCGAAGAAATCCCTCGAGGATATCGCCCCGCTGACCGTGAAGCCCGAAGGTTTCGAGGACTGGCAGATCCCCTGGGATGAGCAAGTCAAGACCATCGCCTCTGCCTTGGATAAGGAAGAGGAGGGGGAGAAGCTCATTGACCAAGCAGAGGGCGCCTTTGAGCAGTTCAAGGACTCCCACCCGGAGCTGCAGGGCAAGCGCGCAGCCATCCTCATGCCCTATGACGGGAAGCTGGGCCTCTACACGGCAGAAGACGGCCGTGGCCAGTTCATCGAAGACCTCGGCTTTGAGATCCCCAAGGAACTGCAGGGTGATGGTTCCAGCTTCTTCGTGGACTATGCCCCGGAAAACTACTCCCAGCTCAACAATGTGGACTATCTGTTCGTCTTGGATTACAACGGTGCGGTCGATGAACTCAAGAAGGATTCCACATTCCAAGGCCTGGACGTGGTCAAGGATGGACGCGTCCGCTACCTCGACACGGACACCGGCAATGCGATGAGCGTGCCGAACCCGCTGACGATCCCGTGGGCCGTCAACAAGTTCGAAGAGCAGCTCTAAGTGCTCGCACTACCGAGGAAGGCTGACGCTATCCACGGCGTTGCGTACCCGCAACGCCGTGGCAAGGCAGACGCACTGGATTCGCGGGGGAGAAGCCGCGCACTGCTCACCACGGCCCTGGTTGTGTCGACCTTCCTCCTTTTGCTGTGCTCATTGGCGGTTGGCTCGAGGGCTATTCCGTTGCCGGATCTGGTGTCTGCCCTCCTCCGCGGAGGCGAAGCAGATATCGAGAACATCGTGTGGGATTTGCGTATCCCCCGCACGTTCGTGGCCTACTTCGCGGGAGCAGCAATCGCGGTATCGGGTGTAATCGCCCAGTCCTGGACTAGAAACCCCTTGGCGGATCCGGGCTTCATCGGTATCACCGCGGGAGCTTCGTTCCTGGTTGCCCTCGGGACGGCGCTAGGTGTCGCCACCTCAACCGGGATGCGGACAGCGCTCGCCCTCGTAGGCGCCGGCCTGGCCACAGCATTAGTGCTGGGTGTGTCCCGCAGGTTTCAGGATCCCCTGACGCTGGTCTTGGTCGGCGCAGGTGTTGCTGCTGCCTTGAGCTCTAGCGCCATGTTGATCGGCCTGTACTCCACGGATGTCCTCGACAGCATGCGCCGGTGGACCATTGGCTCCACGTTTGGGCGCGGCCCAGAAGACGTCGCCATCGGGGGTGCCGGATTGTTCATCGGGTTTATCATCGCCGCACGTGTCGCGCGCCCGCTCGATCTTCTGGCAATGGGGGAGGAATCCTCGGTTGCTCTAGGTGGTTCTCCCACGCTGGCGCGGCGCGGTGCTGCCTTGAGCATCGTTGTCCTAGCGGGATGCGCTACCGCGGCGACGGGGCCCATTGCCTTTGTCGGATTCGCCATCCCCCATCTGCTGCGTCGGTTCACGGGGCCAGAAGTTACCGCGATGATTGCTCCTGCCGCATTGCTCGGTGGTTGCTCCGTACTCGCTGCAGATATTCTGGGCCGCCTCATCGCGGGCCCCTCTGAGCTGGAGATGTCCATCGTCTTGGCCTTTGTTGGCGCACCATTTCTCATTTGGGCCGTACACCGTGGGGAGCACAAGCTATGAATGGGCGGGTGAAGGGGGACGTCGCCAAGCATCTGCGTTCCCAAGAGCGGCAGCGCCGGACATGGATATGGGCAGCGACCTGCTTCTTTGTTCTGGTCGCAGCAAGCTCCTATGTCCTCCTGCTGGGTCAAGGACCCGTGGACTTGAGCCCGGGGCGGGTCCTGGAGATCCTCAACGGCGGCGGAAGCCGAAGCGAAATCCGTGTTGTCTGGGATCTGCGCATGCCGGTAGCGCTAGCGACCCTCATCGTGGGTGCCGCGCTCGGACTGGCGGGGTCGTGGACGCAATCAATGTCGCGCAATCCGCTGGCCTCGCCCGACATTCTTGGCGTGACTGGTGGCGCGTCCGTCATGGTGGTCCTCGGAACGGTAGTCTCCCGGCCGCTGCTTGCCGACGGGCTCTCCATGTTCTGGTGGCGGGCCGGACTCGCGCTGTTGGGTGCGGTGCTAGCGGCCATCCTGCTGGTGGCACTTGGGGGAATCGGTACGAGCAACCGCATCGTCATCGTCGGAATCGCGCTCTCCCTGCTGTTTCAAGCGCTGGTGGCGTATCTCTTGCGCGCAGCTGAGCTCCTCCGCGCGGCGCAATCGCAGCTGTGGCTGGCGGGCACCACGGGTTTCGTGCGGATGGAGGTCATTCTTCCTTTGCTCGTGGGGTTGACTCCTTTTGTGGTGCTTGGCCTGTGGTGTGCTCGGGAGCTGCCGCTCCTTGCGCATGATGATCTCTCGGCCCTTTCCCTCGGGGTCAACATCACGCGAACACGGGCGCTGCTGCTGGTGGCAGCTACGGGCATCTGCGCGGTGACCGTATCCGTGGCCGGTCCCATTGGTTTCATCGCGCTTCTGGCCCCGCATGTGGGGCGCATTGTTGCCCGGACGCCCACGCCTGTGCCACTGGTCTCCTGTGCTGCAGGCGCTGCCTTGTTGAGCGCGTGCGCTGTCATTGCTGGAGCGTTGCCGATGGACGCTCCGGTGGGTGCAGTCTCCTCCATCATCGGAGGGTGCGCCCTGGTCATCTTGGTGTGGAATGCCGCACGGCGGAGAGGATAAAAGCGAGTGAAAGACAGAGAAATTACGGCCACTGGTATTCATGCTGGCTATAAGGATGGGGAAGACATCCTGTCGAGTGTTGACTTGGTGGCCCGCCCGGGGGAGGTCACCACGCTCATTGGACCGAATGGTTGCGGCAAGTCCACGTTGCTGAAGACCTTGTCTAAGGTTCTTCGCCCGCGGCAGGGGAGCGTGCGCATCGGCGAGCTGGACGTGCACGCTATGAGCCCGAAAGAAGCAGCTGCCCACGTGGCGCTTCTTCCGCAGCAGCCGATGGCACCGGATGGGCTGCGGGTGGGCGAGCTCGTCGCGCGCGGGCGCTACCCGCACCTGGGCCGTAGTCGGGGCCTGTCCGCGAAGGACCGCGACATCATCGCACAGGCCTGCGTGGAGACTGGTATTACTGACTTCATCGACCGTGACATCGCGGCGCTCTCGGGCGGCCAGCGCCAGCGGGTCTGGCTAGCGCTGGCCTTGGCGCAGGACACGCCGGTGCTGCTACTCGACGAACCCACAACCTTCCTCGATCCAGCCCATGCCATCAGCGTTTTAGAGCTCGTGCGCAAACAGGCCGATGCCGGGAAAACGGTCGTCGTCGTGTTGCACGATCTCATGCTGGCCGGCCAGTACTCCGACACCATGGTGGTCATGAACAACGGCGAGGTCATCGCGCAGGGAACTCCTCAACAGGCGTTGAAGAAAGAAGTGCTGGCGGCTGCCTATGGCATCGACGTCGAGATCTGGGATGACCCGCGAAGCGACGCCCCCGTCATCGTTCCGCGTGGGGTGCTCAGAGGCTGACAACGCTCATACAGGAACCCGAGTAGATGGCTCTCAGAGAGCGATTTGGAGTTGTGGCAGGTCGGGTTGTAAAGTACCTAGCGAAGTTTGAACGGCCCGCTGAGGCCGAGTCAAAGTTCACCGAAGACCGTCGGTCATCCGGATATCCGGATCGAAGGTTCCTCATCCTAGAGGGCGGCCCACGCAGGAGACACTTTGCGAATGAGCGCGGATTACCGCGCGCGCCCTGTGCTCTTGCACGGGGCTTTTGTTATTTCGGTTGTCGTTAACGACAACCGAGGTGGGAAAGGCCCCGGCGGAAAACACAAGAGATGTTTCGAAAGGAGGCGAAGTAGAAAATGGCAAACCCGAAGAACACCGCAGACCTGGCGGCACTGAAGGAGAAGCTCGAGGGTGCAAACTCCATCGTGCTTACCGAGTACCGTGGCCTGACCGTGGGTCAGCTCCAGGAGCTGCGTAACAACCTCGGCTTTGACGTTGAGTACTCCGTCGCCAAGAACACCCTTTTCAAGATCGCTGCCAACGAAGCTGGCATCGAGGGTCTTGACGAGCACCTGACTGGCCCGACCGCTATTGCGTTCATCAAGGGCGAGGCAGTGGATGCTGCGAAGGTCATCACCAAGTTCGCTGATGACAACAAGGCACTCGTTATCAAGGGTGGCTACATGGACGGCAACGCTCTGTCTGCCGACCAGGTTGAGGCCATCGCCAAGCTGGACAACCGCGAGACCACCCTCGCAAAGCTGGCTGGCGCCATGAAGGGTTCTATGGCAAAGGCTGCCGCCGTATTCAACGCTCCTGCAACCAAGATGGTCCGCACCGCTGCGGCCCTGCAGGACAAGAAGGCTGCGGAAGCTTAAGACGCCACTTACAGGCGCACAACTTAAACACACACACTTATCTGGCTGCCTAGTGCGGCTAGGAACAATGAGAAAGGATGCCAATCATGGCTAAGCTCACCAAGGACGAGCTCATTGAAGCTTTCAAGGAAATGACCCTCATCGAGCTCTCCGAGTTCGTCAAGGAGTTCGAGGAGGTCTTCGACGTTGAGGCCGCTGCTCCGGTTGCTGCTGTTGCTGCTGGTGCCCCGGCTGCCGGCGGTGCCGCCGAGGAAGAGAAGACCGAGTTCGACGTCGTTCTGACCGACGCTGGCGCTAAGAAGATCGGCGTTATTAAGGCTGTCCGCGAGATCGTCTCCGGCCTGGGCCTGAAGGAAGCTAAGGAGCTCGTTGAGGGTGCTCCGAAGGCTATCCTCGAGGGTGCTTCCAAGGACGACGCTGACGCTGCTAAGGCTAAGCTCGAAGAGGCTGGCGCTTCCGTCGAGCTCAAGTAATTCACCTGAATTACTAAAGCTTTCCTGCGCAGTACACTCGCTGCGCTCCAACAACCCCGTTCCGCTTTTTGCGCGGTGCGGGGTTGTTCCCGTTTTGTCGGGACCCCGATGGCCCAGCGGATTCTAAACATTTCGTGTCAGGTCTTGACACTAGGGTCAAAAAGAGACACTATTGGGGTGTGCAATTTCGGCGTAGAAGTCTCGAGCGGTTCCATCAGGATGGTGTGCCGCCGCGATATATTCCATCGGAATTGCGTTCGGTAGTGCGCCGCAAGTTACTTATGATTGGGCGGTCTGTAAATGTCACGGACCTTCGGATTCCACCAGCAAACCGGTTGGAGCGGCTCAAGGGTGACCTAGAGGGCTACTACTCAATTCGCGTCAACTCGCAGTGGCGCATCATATTCAAGTGGACACCCGAAGGAGCTGTTGACGTTGACTTTATCGACTACCACTGACGCGCATACTCATGTTGATGTTGTTCCTGTTCCGCATCCTGGAGAAATCCTTCTCCTAGAATTCCTCAAACCCTGTGGTATTACCCAGTATCGCCTGGCCAACGACATTGGCACTACCCGCTCTCAAGTCTCCAAAATTACCCGCGGTACGCTCGGTATCAGTGCCGATATGGCTTTGCGTTTGTCGGCCTACTTTGGGAACTCCGCGGAGTTCTGGCTCGGACTCCAAGAGGAATACGATCTGTGGAAAGCTCGCCAGATCACGGATGTCAGCGCTATCGTTCCGTGGAATCACAAAGAAGAAGCCGACTCTCACTCATAGAAACAGTTGACTTACGCTTATGAGTGGCTAGGGGAGTCCTCTTTCTCCTTCGCGTCTGCTTGCGCAAGGGCGCGATCGGCTCTGCGCACAAAGATGAGGGCGGGCCCGATTGCGAGGAGCCCGGCGAGCGCATTTGCCCACAAACCAGTGGTCAAGGTCCAGCGATGAGATATTGCGGCCAGAGGGGTCGACCACACACTAGAGAGTGAAACGACGGTGCTCATTTGGATATTGGTGACTCGGCCAAATGTTTCTTCGGCCATAAGCCTGTGGAGTGCGGCATAGGTTACCGCGCCGGCGGCTGGGGCTGTAAGAACGGACAGTCCTAGCGGGATGATCATCAACAGGCTGGGGCTGAGCAGGGCACCACATGCGATTGATGCAGCAACCCAGGCACATGTGCCTACCTGAAGGGCTGCGAAGGAAAACTTCTTTTGCATCCAACCCGTCGACAAAGCACCCACAATCCCGATGAGGCCGATGGACGTGCGGGCTAGTCCCGTTACCCATCCAGGGTTGTTCCCCTCCTCCAGTATGAGGACGGCCATGAACAGTGAGCCGTTAATTGCACAGTTCGACAGTGTTTGCATGGCAATGAGCCCGCGAAGTAGGGGCGAGCGAGCCACGATGGCTAAGCCTTCCTTGGTTGTGCGTAGGAGCTTGTTCTCTGCCTTCTTTGCGGGGTCTAGGTTAGCCCTGATGAAGAGGAAGAAGACGATGGTGAGGAAATTTGCCAGACCGACAAACACGAAGGGCAGAGCCACATTGACTTCTAGAAGTGCGCCGCCCACAGTGGGGCCGATGAGTCCCGCAAATTGCAGACGTGCTTGGATGAGCCCTTGTTTGGCGGCGAGCTGTTCTTCTTCAACGAGCTGGGGCAGGCAAGGGTCGGAGCAAGCTTGGCCTATTCGGTAAAAGAGCATCATGCTCCCGAGTAGCGCACCGAAGACGATGGGGGAGAAGCTTCCGGATAGAATGAGGCCCGCTAACGCGAGGTTGAGTATCCCAGCCAGCGCGTTGGTCACAATGATGAGTGGCTTGCGGCGCCACATATCCGCAAGAGAGCCGCCGATGATGCCGCCTGCCAGTGCCGCAATTCCAGTGATGGTTCCATACAGGCCGGCAAGGGTAAGACTATCGCTCAAACGTAGAGTGACCACTGGAATAGCAAGCCCGGCTCCCACCCCAGCTATCTGAGCCACGAGGTCTGACCATAGGTAGAGGCGGAAGTCTCTGTTCTTGCTTTGGGGGTCATTCTTCATTGGTTCCTGCAATCTGCCGATCCGATCTCAAGTGTGATGTGGGGCACTTATCCTTAGACTATTAAACGCTCCGGTAGCCCCCCGTCAACGCCACGTGAATCTGAAACGCACCCTCCGGGGAAATGTGTTTTGAGCAAACGAATCGGTAGGATAAGCCACCATGCTGCCCAAGTCCCGCATCTTCTCCGTCCTCCTGCTCGGCCTCGGCGTTGCGCTGATCGCGGCCGGCCTGACGGCGTCGAGCTTCTTGAGCTTTAGCCCGCGTCTGCCGTTGGATATCGAGGACACCACGTGGACGATGCAGGATGAGAACGCTACCGCGCAGGAGCTATCCGCAGAGGGCGTTACGCAGTACGAGGGGCCGATGACGTATCAGGTCAACCTGGACATCCAGGATCCAGCGGACAAGGACACCGCAACGCTGCGAGTAGGGGAGTCCGCCATCCGCGGCGGCACGGGCAACGTGGAAGACTTGAGCTTTGCGCGCGTGTGGAATTATCCCGTCGATCGCCTCAGCGGTGAGGCTACGGGCCCGGCGGCGCTCTCCCACACCATGGGCTCGCCCACGGCGGAGGTGCCCGTTGAGGGCTACTGGCTGAAGCTGCCCGCCGATGCCGAGCAGACCACCTACCCGGTCTTCGATCCGGTCCTGCGCAAGGCGGCCGACGCCGTCTTCGAGGAATCCCTCGACATCGACGGCCGCACGGTCTATCGCTACCGCCAGGAGATTGAGCCCACCAACGTGGCCACCCTCTATGCCGGCAGTACGACGACCACGCTGAGCAACGAGGATGGCTCCACCGAACAGGGCTACCTCTTCCACGCCGCAACCCGGGACCTCTTTGTGGACCAGGCCACCGGACTCGTCGTGGGCATGGACGTCGATATCAAGGACTACTGGGCCGACCGCGAGGGCAACGAGCGTGAGGTGCAGTTCGCCTTCAATGGTGCGACTTCTGAGGAATCCCGCGCGGAGTTGCTCCAGCAGGCCGAGCGCTTCCCGCGGAGTGCTGTGGGGCAGTGGGTACGCTGGGGCGGCGTCGGAATCGGCGCGCTTCTGGTGCTGCTCGGGGCGCTGGGCGCTTTCCGACGTCCCACTAGCCGCCACTCCCGCTAGCTGCGCGTGCTAGGGGCCCGCGCGTGCGGATCTACGTAGCGACACGCCGGTGGCGCGTTTCGCCTTTACAAGGCTGCCATTATGCTATAGGCTATTTCGTTGCGCTGGAATCTGGATCTTTAGTGCACATTTAGCCTTTCGAGCGGTGATGGTAAAACCGACTTGACAAGGTGATTTTGTGCATTCTAAACCCAGTCATTCCACAGCAGACCGAATGCTAAATCTACCAGCGGTTTTGCACCTCACCGGCCAGGGTGGGGAGGCAATCCGCCAGAGGTACTGGAAGGACCCATCTTGGCAGTCTCCCGCCAGACCAAGTCAGTGGCCAACATCCCTGGAGCCCCGAAGCGATACTCCTTCGCTAAAATCAGCGAGCCTATCGCCGTCCCGGGCCTCCTCGATCTACAACTCGATTCTTACGCGTGGCTCATCGGCACCCCCGAGTGGCGCGAGCGCGAGCAGGCAGAGCGCGGCGAAGACGCACGCGTGACGAGCGGCCTTGAGGATATCCTCGAGGAGCTTTCTCCGATCCAGGACTACTCGGGCAACATGTCCCTGTCCCTGTCGGAGCCTCGCTTCGAGCCGGTGAAGAACACCGTGGACGAGTGCAAAGAGAAGGACATCAACTACTCGGCGCCACTGTACGTCACCGCAGAATTCATCAACAACGACACCCAGGAGATTAAGTCCCAGACCGTCTTCATTGGCGATTTCCCGATGATGACCGAGAAGGGCACCTTCATCGTCAACGGCACCGAGCGTGTTATCGTTTCGCAGCTCGTGCGTTCCCCGGGTGTGTACTTCGACCAGACCATCGACAAGTCCACCGAGCGCCCGCTGCACTCCGTGAAGGTCATTCCTTCCCGCGGTGCGTGGCTCGAGTTTGACGTCGACAAGCGCGACACCGTCGGCGTGCGCATCGACCGTAAGCGCCGCCAGCCGGTCACCGTGCTTCTTAAGGCCCTGGGTTGGACCGAGGAGCAGATCAAGGAGCGCTTCGGTTTCTCCGAGCTCATGATGTCCACCCTCGAGTCCGATGGCGTGGCCAACACCGATGAGGCTCTGCTGGAGATCTACCGCAAGCAGCGCCCGGGCGAGCAGCCCACGCGTGACCTCGCGCAGGCACTGCTGGATAACTCCTTCTTCCGCGCGAAGCGCTACGACCTGGCCAAGGTGGGCCGCTACAAGGTCAACCGCAAGCTCGGCCTGGGTGGAGACCACGACGGTCTGATGACCCTGACCGAGGAAGACATTGCCGTCACCCTCGAGTACCTCGTGCGCCTGCACGCCGGTGAGCGTGAGATGAAGGCCCCGAACGGTGAGATGATCTCCATCCACACCGACGACATCGACCACTTTGGTAACCGTCGTCTGCGCACCGTCGGCGAGCTCATCCAGAACCAGGTCCGCGTGGGCCTGTCCCGCATGGAGCGCGTCGTCCGCGAGCGCATGACCACCCAGGACGCAGAGTCGATTACCCCGACCTCTCTGATCAACGTTCGCCCGGTTTCTGCTGCCATCCGCGAGTTCTTCGGTACCTCCCAGCTCTCGCAGTTCATGGATCAGAACAACTCCCTGTCCGGCCTGACCCACAAGCGCCGTCTGTCCGCGCTGGGCCCGGGCGGTCTGTCCCGTGAGCGCGCCGGCATCGAGGTGCGAGACGTTCACGCCTCGCACTACGGCCGCATGTGCCCGATTGAGACTCCGGAAGGCCCGAACATTGGCCTGATCGGTTCGCTGGCTTCCTACGCCCGCGTCAACGCTTTCGGCTTCATCGAGACCCCGTACCGCAAGGTTGTGGACGGCAAGGTCACCGACCAGGTGGAGTACCTCACCGCCGATGAAGAGGATCGCTTCGCTATCGCGCAGGCAGAGGTTGAGAAGGATGCCGACGGCACCCTGACCGGCGACCGCATCGAAGTCCGCCTCAAGGACGGCGATATCGGCGTGACCGACGCCGCCGGCGTTGACTACGTCGACGTTTCCCCGCGCCAGATGGTTTCCGTGGCTACCGCCATGATTCCGTTCCTCGAGCACGACGATGCTAACCGTGCGCTCATGGGCGCGAACATGCAGCGCCAGGCCGTGCCGCTGGTTCGCTCCGAGGCCCCGTACGTGGGCACCGGTATGGAGCAGCGCGCAGCTTATGACGCCGGTGACCTCATCATCACCCCGAAGGCGGGCGTGGTGGAGAACGTCACCGCGGACCTCATCACCATCATGGATGACGAAGGCCAGCGCGATACCTACATGCTGCGCAAGTTCGAGCGCACCAACCAGAACACCAACTACAACCAGACCCCGCTGGTGTCCCTGGGTGAGCGCGTGGAGGCAGGCCAGGTGCTTGCCGACGGCCCCGGTACCCACAACGGTGAGATGTCCCTCGGCCGCAACCTGCTGGTTGCCTTCATGCCGTGGGAAGGCCACAACTACGAGGACGCCATCATCCTCAACCAGCGCATCGTGGAGGAGGACATCCTCACCTCGATCCACATCGAGGAGCACGAGATTGATGCTCGCGATACCAAGCTGGGCCCGGAGGAGATCACCCGCGAGATCCCGAACGTCTCCGATGACGTTCTGCGTGACCTCGACGAGCGCGGCATCGTCCGCATCGGTGCTGACGTCCGCGCGGGCGACATCCTGGTCGGTAAGGTCACCCCGAAGGGTGAGACCGAGCTGACCCCGGAGGAGCGCCTGCTGCGCGCCATCTTCGGTGAGAAGGCCCGCGAGGTGCGCGATACCTCCATGAAGGTGCCGCACGGTGAGACCGGTAAGGTCATCGGCGTTTCCCGCTTCTCCCGCGAGGATGACGACGATCTGGCCCCGGGCGTCAACGAAATGATCCGCGTCTACGTGGCTCAGAAGCGCAAGATCCAGGACGGCGATAAGCTCGCTGGCCGCCACGGCAACAAGGGCGTTGTGGGCAAGATTCTCCCGCCGGAGGATATGCCGTTCATGGAGGATGGCACCCCGGTGGACATCATCCTTAACACCCACGGTGTGCCGCGTCGTATGAACATCGGCCAGGTTCTCGAGGTTCACCTCGGCTGGCTGGCACACGCTGGTTGGAAGATCGATACCGAGGATCCGGCCAACGCCGAGCTGCTCAAGACCCTGCCGGAAGAGCTGTACGACGTCCCGCCGGAGTCGCTCACCGCAACCCCGGTCTTCGACGGTGCCACCAACGAGGAGATCTCTCGCCTGCTGGCTTCCTCCAAGCCGAACCGCGATGGTGACGTCATGGTGGATGAGCACGGCAAGGCCCGCCTCTTCGACGGCCGCTCCGGCGAGCCCTACCTGTACCCGGTTTCCGTCGGCTACATGTACATGCTCAAGCTGCACCACCTCGTCGACGAGAAGATTCACGCCCGCTCCACCGGCCCGTACTCCATGATTACCCAGCAGCCGCTGGGTGGTAAGGCACAGTTCGGTGGCCAGCGCTTCGGTGAGATGGAGGTGTGGGCAATGCAGGCATACGGCGCTGCCTACACCCTGCAGGAGCTTCTGACCATCAAGTCCGATGACGTGGTCGGCCGCGTCAAGGTCTACGAGGCCATTGTCAAGGGTGACAACATCCCGGATCCGGGTATCCCGGAGTCCTTCAAGGTCCTCCTCAAGGAGCTGCAGTCCCTCTGCCTCAACGTGGAAGTTCTCTCCACCGACGGCACGCCGATGGAACTGTCTGGCTCCGACGAAGACGACATGGACGGCGCTCCGTCCCTGGGCATTAACCTGTCCCGCGACGAGCGCTCCGACGCAGACATCGCCTAGCTTTTGGTCCGCCGCCCCAAGCGGCGGCGGGCATAACGAAACACCACCTACATACAAAGCCATCAACTTCCCCCTGACGGGGGATGAAAGGGAGACATTACGTGTTTGACGTAAATCTCTTCGACGAGCTCCGCATCGGGCTGGCCACCGCAGAGGACATCCGTCGCTGGTCCAAGGGCGAGGTCAAGAAACCCGAAACCATCAACTACCGCACCCTCAAGCCGGAGAAGGACGGCCTCTTCTGTGAGCGCATCTTCGGCCCGACCCGTGACTGGGAGTGTTCCTGCGGTAAGTACAAGCGCGTGCGCTACAAGGGCATCATCTGTGAGCGCTGTGGCGTCGAGGTGACCAAGTCCAAGGTTCGCCGCGAGCGCATGGGCCACATCGAGCTGGCCGCTCCGGTGACCCACATTTGGTACTTCAAGGGCGTTCCTTCCCGCTTGGGCTACCTTCTGGACCTGGCTCCGAAGGACCTTGAGCGCATCATTTACTTCGCCGCCAACATCATCACCTCCGTGGACGAGGAAGCTCGCCACAATGACCAGTCCACTCTGGAAGCAGAAATGCTGCTGGAGAAGAAGGACGTCGAGGATGACGTCGAGGCAGAGATCGCTGAGCGCGCTGCCAAGCTCGAGCAGGATCTGGCCGAGCTGGAGGCCGCCGGTGCAAAGGCCGACGCCCGCCGCAAGGTTCAGAACGCTGCCGATAAGGAAATGCAGCACATCCGCGAGCGCGGTGAGCGCGAGGTTGCTCGCCTTGACGAAATCTGGAACACCTTCATCAAGCTGGCTCCGAAGCAGATGATCATCGATGAGACCATCTACGAAGAGCTGGTTGACCGCTACGAGGATTACTTCACCGGCGGCATGGGTGCTGAGGCTATCCAGACCCTCATCCGTAACTTCGACCTCGAGGCTGAGGCCGAGGAGCTCAAGGAGATCATCAACAACGGCAAGGGCCAGAAGAAGATGCGTGCCCTCAAGCGCCTGAAGGTTGTTGCAGCCTTCCTGCGCTCGGGCAACGACCCGGCCGGCATGGTGCTCGACGCTATCCCGGTGATCCCACCGGAGCTGCGCCCGATGGTGCAGCTGGATGGTGGCCGCTTCGCGACCTCCGACCTCAACGACCTCTACCGTCGCGTGATCAACCGCAACAATCGCCTCAAGCGCATGATCGACCTCGGTGCTCCCGAGATCATCGTGAACAACGAGAAGCGCATGCTGCAGGAGTCCGTTGACGCGCTCTTCGACAACGGCCGTCGCGGCCGTCCGGTCACCGGCCCGGGTAACCGCCCGCTGAAGTCCCTGTCTGACTTGCTCAAGGGTAAGCAGGGCCGCTTCCGCCAGAACCTGCTGGGTAAGCGCGTGGACTACTCCGGTCGTTCCGTGATTATCGTTGGTCCGCAGCTCAAGCTGCACGAGTGTGGTCTGCCGAAGCTCATGGCTCTGGAGCTGTTCAAGCCCTTCGTCATGAAGCGCCTGGTGGAGAACGACTACGCACAGAACATCAAGTCCGCTAAGCGCATGGTGGAGCGTCAGCGCCCTGAGGTGTGGGACGTCCTCGAAGAGGCCATTTCCGAGCACCCGGTGATGCTGAACCGTGCACCGACCCTGCACCGCCTGGGTATCCAGGCCTTCGAGCCGAAGCTGGTCGAAGGTAAGGCCATCCAGCTGCACCCGCTGGCTTGTGAGGCCTTCAACGCTGACTTCGACGGCGACCAGATGGCAGTCCACCTGCCGCTGTCCGCCGAGGCGCAGGCTGAGGCACGCGTGCTGATGCTGGCCTCCAACAACATTCTGTCCCCGGCATCCGGTAAGCCGCTGGCTATGCCGCGCCTGGATATGGTTACCGGCCTGTACTACCTCACCATGGACAAGGGCGAGGACGAGATCGGTGGCGCGGGAGCTTACGCTCCCGCAGACGAAAACGGACCGGCCCAGGGCGTGTACTCCTCCTACGCGGAGGCCATCATGGCTCGTGACCGCGGCGTTCTGGGCCTGCAGGCCCCGATCAAGGTGCGCATCTCCCACCTGCGTCCGCCGTCAGACATTGAGGCAGAGCAGTTCCCGGATGGTTGGCAGAAGGGCCAGGCATGGCTCGCTGAGACCACCCTCGGCCGCATCATGTTCAATGACCTGCTGCCGTGGAACTACCCGTACCTCGAGGGCGTCATGGTCCGTAAGGGCGGCGCCGGCAACAAGATGCTGCTGGGTGACGTCATTAATGACCTCGCTGCGAAGTACCCGATGATCACCGTTGCCCAGGTTCTGGACAAGATGAAGGACGCGGGCTTCTACTGGGCCACCCGTTCCGGCGTGACCATCACCATGCACGACGTTCTGGTTCTTCCGAACAAGACCGAGGTCCTCGAGTCTTATGAGAAGGAAGCAGAGCGTATCGAGCGCAAGTACTGGGAGCAGGGTGCTCTGACCGAGCGCGAGCGCTACGACCGCCTGGTTGAGCTGTGGAAGGACGCCACGGACACCGTGGGTAACGCCGTCGAGGAGCTGTACCCCGACGACAACCCGATTCCGATGATCGTGAAGTCCGGTGCTGCCGGTAACATGCGTCAGATCTGGACCCTGGCCGGTATGAAGGGCATGGTTGTGAACTCCAAGGGTGACTACATCACCCGTCCGATTAAGACCTCCTTCCGCGAGGGCCTGTCGGTTCTGGAGTACTTCAACAACTCGCACGGCTCCCGTAAGGGCCTGGCGGATACCGCTCTGCGTACCGCTGACTCCGGTTACCTCACCCGTCGTCTGGTGGACGTGGCGCAGGACGTCATCGTCCGCGAGGAGGACTGTGGCACCCGTCAGGGCGTGCGCGTCCCGCTCGGCGTCGAGATCGCCGAAGGTTCCTACGACCTGCACGAGCTGTGGGAGACCTCCGCATCCGGCCGCGTCGTGGCTAACGACGTCAAGGACGCCAACGGCGAGGTCATCGCTGAGGCAGGCGCCGACCTGACCGAGGAGCTCAGCCGCAAGATCGTCAACGCTGGCGTTTTGGAGATCAAGGTCCGCTCCGTGCTGACCTGCCAGACCCCGGCCGGTGTCTGCGCCAAGTGTTACGGCAAGTCCATGGCCTCCGGCAAGCTCGTCGATATCGGCGAGGCAGTCGGCATCGTGGCCGCACAGTCCATTGGTGAGCCGGGTACCCAGCTGACCATGCGTACCTTCCACCAGGGTGGTGTCGGTGGCGATATTACCGGCGGTCTGCCGCGTGTTCAGGAGCTCTTCGAGGCCCGTAACCCGAAGAACCGCGCTCCTATCGCTTCCGTCGACGGCACCGTGTCCCTGTCCGATGAGGGCAACTTCTGGACCCTGACCATCACCCCGGATGACGGTTCCGACAACGTGGTCTACGAGAAGCTGTCGAAGCGTCAGGGCCTGGCTCAGGTCCGCCGCCCGATGGAGTCCAACCCGGACGCAATGATCGAGCGCTCGCTTCGCGACGGCGACCACGTCACCACCGGTGACCGCCTCATGCGCGGTGCGGCTGACCCACACGACGTGCTGGAGGTCCTCGGCCGCCGCGGCGTGGAGAAGCACCTCATCGACGAGGTTCAGGCTGTCTACCGTGCACAGGGTGTGGCCATCCACGACAAGCACATCGAGATCATCATCCGTCAGATGCTGCGTCGCGGTACGGTCATTGAGGCCGGTTCCACCGAGTTCCTGCCGGGTACCCTGGTTGACCTTTCTGAGGCCAAGCAGGTCAACGCCGCTCAGGTCGCTGAGGGCGGCCAGCCGGCACAGCTGCGCAGTGAGATCATGGGTATTACCAAGGCCTCGCTGGCTACGGAGTCTTGGCTGTCTGCTGCGTCCTTCCAGGAGACCACGCGTGTGCTTACCGACGCCGCCATCAACAAGCGCTCGGATCAGCTCATTGGTCTGAAGGAGAACGTCATCATCGGTAAGCTGATTCCGGCTGGTACGGGTATTTCCCGCTACCGCAACATCAGCGTGAAGCCGACTGAGGCTGCACGCAATGCTGCGTACTCCATTCCGACCTACGGTGATTCCATCTATGGCGACGATGGCTTCGGTGAGTTCACCGGCGCTTCCGTCCCGCTGGAGGAGGACTACACCTTCTAGCCTCTGCACCGTGTAGGACACGCCGGGATTAGTCGTTTGGACTAGCGCCCACTACCCCCGTCGCCGCCCCCTTCAAATGGGGTGGTTACGGGGATTTTTTCTATGCGGACAAAATCACAAACATAAAAATCCTGTGGACGGCATAAACATTGGAGTGGGCTGTGACCTGCAAATTTACGATTTTTCTATCGACAAAAGCGCCATGACATGCATGAACACTGTCAACACTAAGCAAATATTGCGCTTGCGGGAAGCTGCGGGGGGGGGGGTAGGGTCTCAGCTTGAGTCCAGTCTGCCTTCAGGAATTCCTAAGAGGCTGCGAAGTCCGAGGTGGGGGCGGCTGTTGACCAGTTGTTTAAATGTTCTCATGAAAGGTTTCTTCATGAATATGAAGAGTTTCAATCGCGCTGCCCGCCGTCGTGGCACCACGATTGCTGCTGCTGCTGCGCTTTCGGTCGCACTTGTGGCGCCGTTTGTCCACCCGATTGCCTCCCCAGTGGCGTACGCAGAGACCGCAACCGATGATGCTGCCGCTCCGGCCTCGGACCGGAGCCAGAGCATCGATGCCGACATGATCGCCAGCGGCCGTGTCACCAAGGCTGCTAACCTGACCGACGCGCACGGCGTTGGTAAGGGCCTGATCTCCGGTCACGTGTATCTGACCGCCCCGAACGGTAACCCGGGTGCGGCATACGACAACGGCAACGTCAAGCTGGACGGCATTACCGTCTACGCGCAGTTCCGTGACAAGGACGGCTCGTACTCGCCGATCTTCAGCGCGAAGACCCACACGCTTCCTGGGTTGGTCGCCGGTAACGGCGGCCAGGGTACCTTCGCGTTCGGTACGGGCGATAAGGGCATCACCTGGACCGACAAGCTGGGTAAGGAGCACACCTGGGCTGCGCGTACTGACCAGAAGCACCGCATCTGGGTTGAACCGTTCACCAACGACCGCGGTAACCGTGTTGAAATGTTCCGCCAGGCCAACGGTTGGACCCCCGGCTCTTTCAACGGCGTTGTCGAAGGCCCGATGGGCTCCTTCGTCGCGGCTGACGGCAATATGCAGCTGATGGCTGCGTTCCTGCGTGAAGTTCCGCCGAACCATAAGGAAAGCTGGATGGCGGCCAAGGGCGACAAGCTCGTTGAGGACGATAAGGGTCCTATTGACGCGGCGGCTGTTCAGCTCGAGGAATCAAACGTCCTCTCTGGCCGGGTGTGGCTTGAAACCGGTGGCAGCCCGGACTGGGGCTTCCCTGCAACTGGCCCGAAGGCGGAACTTAAGGACCCGGGTGCTGATGGCTACACCGTGTTCGCTTCGACCCTCACCAAGGACGGCGCTGCGGCGAACAAGGCACTGCACGCGAAGTTTAAGGGCGACCCGGACAAGCTGTCCGAAGAGACGAAGAAGATGCTCGAGGCACACCCCGAGTACATCCTTAAGACGGTCTACGGCAAGACTGACCCAGAGGGTAACTACTCGCTGCGTTTCGGTGAATACACTGATCCGTCTCACACCCGAGACGACTACCTCAATCCAAACCACGTGTTCGTGTGGGTTGAAAACAAGGACGGTGTGGTCCAGAACGGCTACACCGGTTTCCACACCCCTATCTTCCAGACTTTCAACGCGGGTGGTAACTTCAAGCCTGCGGACGCAGCTCCGGCTGAAAACCAGACCGTCACCTCGAGGATTAAGGACCAGAACACCCCTCGCTACGGCAAGCCGGTGAACTCGCTTTACAACGTCCGCCATGCGCTGATGCCGTATGCTCCGGTGTCGATCACGGCTGACTACAACGCAACGGATAAGCCAGCCGCTCCGGGCGTTACCGTAACCCCAGAGTTCAGTGGCGACCTGTCGCCTCTTCCGTCGAAGATCGAATGGCGTGACAAGACCGGCAAGGTTGTCAAGACTTGCGAGCTCGATCAGTCCAAGAACGCTAAGGACCAGGTTGCGGCGTGCACCTTCGACATCCCAGAGGATGCCAAGAAGGGTGACGTATACAACGTTGTTGTCGTCTCGGGTAATAACGACGTTGCCGCATGGTCTGTCCTGGTAACCAAGGATGCAGACGAGTTCACTCCTGCATACGAGGAGAAGCTGGTTGTTCCGGGCAAGGAGACGAAGTCCGCTCCGACCTTCACCAAGACTGGTGAGGATCAAGAAGGCAACCAGGTCGAGAAGCCGGTTGAGACGCCTGAGGGTTCGAAGTTCTCGATTCCGGAGGACTTCAAGGCTCCTGAGGGCTACGAGGTCAAGATCGATGAGAACACCGGTGAGATCACGGTGACCTTCCCGGATAAGTCCAAGCTGAGCAAGGACACCGTTGAGGAGTTCGAAGTTCCTGTCACGGTGACCTACCCTGACGGCAGCAAGGACGATGCGAAGGCAAAGTTCAAGCTGGATACCGATGGTGACGGTAAGCCTGACACCGAGGACGAGGATGACGATAACGACGGCATCCCGGATGAGGAAGACAGCAACCCGAAGGTACCGAACCAGAACGGGGACAACGAGAAGTTCGAGCCTGGTTATGAGGATGGTTCTGGT
>NZ_KV821969.1:0-65713 GCF_001815785.1 Corynebacterium sp. HMSC056F09 | reverse complement strand
TCAACGCACTCTAAAACCGGAAGGGCCGGCAAAGACCATGTAGTGCAGCTCCTGCACCACGTCGGGGGCGGCGATCCGGGAGACGTCGCCAAGCATGCGCTCTTCCTCCTCCGGAGTGAGCACATCGTCGGGGTCCATGATGTCGGCCTGCACCTCGCGCTGCGCGGGCTGCATGAGAAAATCGGCACGCTCCGGCTCATCAAACACCGCCAAGCTCGCGCCCGCACCAATACCTCCGAGCAGCAGACCACCCGCCACTGCTGCACCGACGATGGCGCCGACCGACGTTATTTTGGGACCACGGCTGGCGGCAAAAGGTTTGATATCGCGAGAGTCGGTCACGGTGATTCTCCAATTCTTCAGCGTTCAGTGCCGCCAATTTTACCCCCGAAAATTGGAAACGACGCGGTGCCCCTACAGCAGCCGCGTCGCCCCTATTCCCTATCACTCACAACGGATTGGAGAAACCGTTTGCCTACCCCCTAAGTAGGCTTTGTGAGCGATTCTCACTCTAGCACTATTTCCCCTCGCAACGGTAGATAAATCTTCAAAAACTCTGTAACGCTTCTACCAGCTCAGTCGATGCTTCACACGCAGGCCTTTGAGCTAGGCTTTTCCATTTTCTTCGTGCCTAGCGGGTGCCCCCACGAGGCCGAATGCCGCGATGGAAATTACCCCCAAAATAGCCAGCGCGGTCCACAGCTGTGGGGACTGTCCCCCATTGCCTGCCACGGTGATGGCGGAGGTTGCCCACTGCATGGGAAAGAGGTGCACAAGCGCACTCATCGCGGCGTTGAGGTCGGTTCCCGTCGAGGCCGCTTTCCACGCCCATCCCACGACGCCCACCTGGGCTACGCCGAGCACACTGCCGAGAACCCAACCGGCGAGCCCCAGTCCGCGCACGAGTGCGTACACAATGCTTGCCGACGCCACCCCGGCCCCCGCCGCCGCGAGCCCCGCCCACGCCACGGCCGCGGCGGTTCCGCCAGTCGCCAGGAGTGCTACGAGCAGCCCTACCACGACGCCGATCAGCACCGCACCGCCCAGCAATGCCAGGATACGGCGCTCCACTCGCGTCAGCAGCGCTCCGATAACCCCGCCGCCCAAGACGGCGATAGCCGCGAGGAGCATGGCCACGATGGGGCTGAGCAGCTGGGCAGGCGCGTTATCGCCCTCAGCTGGTCCAGCTACGGTGGGCAAGGCACGCTGCGCACCCTGCACCTTGGACCGGTTCTGCTGAGCCATGCCGTCTACCTTCTCTGCGCCGGCAACGAGCTTGTCCACACCTTGCAAGGCCTCATCGACCTTGGAGTTGAGCTCGCCAATACCGGCATTGAGCTGCTTTGCGCCCTCCGTGGCTTGATAGACGCCATCGTGGTAGGCGTAGCCGCTCACGGCCAGCTGGTTGGAGAGCTCGCGCGAGCCATCCTTCAGCTGCGTCAGTTGATCCTGAATGGACTGGTCAAACTGGAAGTTCTCCACTTGGCTGCGCAGATCACCGAGCTGCGAGCGGATATTCTTCGCCTCCGCCGAGTGGTTTCCTTCCAAGTCCTTGAGGGTGCCATCGATGGCCTGCAGGATCTGTCCGCGGACCACGCCTAGGCCGATGACTTGGTCGACGGCGCCGCCGACGCCGTCGGCCAGCTCGGTAGCACCGTTGCCCAGCTGGGCGGTGCCGGATTGCAGCTGGACGAGGCCGTCGTATAGCTCCTGCGAGCCGCCGGCCAGTTTGTCCACTCCGCCGCCCAGTTCACCGGCGCCATCCTTCAGCTCACCGGTGCCGTCAGCAAGCTGCTGCGCACCGCTCGCCAGGAATCCCGCCTGGGCGTTGGCTTCGCTGAGGGCACGGGCGACGTCGTAAAGCTCAGCGGGATCGATGGTGCCATCGCTGGGCGCACCCGCCTGCTCCTGGGACCAGGCTTCGGCTGGCTGCCACTCGGACACGGTGGCAACGACCGCGCCGATAACGAGCGGCACGATGAGCACGAGGGCGAGAAGGAGTGCGCGGGTGCCAACCTTCCGGTTAGCGTCAGCAGGAGTAGCTAGGCGTGAGGTCATGTAAAAGAAACTATCGCCCACGCTGGGCAAAAGCGGTCAGGCGCGCGGAAAAGCCCCGCCAGGAACTAGCTTCAATGAACTAGACCGGCGGGGCTACTGGGGTTACGTAATTAACGCGTATGCGTTAATTACTTCTTCTCAGCGAAGAGCTCGCGCACGCGCTTGCCCAGTTGCGGGGAGACTGCATCCCAGTAGGCGTAGACGCGCTCCTCGGTCTCCGGGGACACACCGGCCATAGCGTTGGTGATGTTGTCCGCCAGGCGCTCCTTGGCGTCGTCATCGTAGACGTTCTCGTACAGGTCGGTGGCCTGGACGGTGTCATTGTCCTCAGCGTGGTGGATATAAGGCGCACGCACCAGGTCGATGCCTGCCGGGTCCGGGTTCACGTAGAGATCCGGAGCGGTGGTGGTCTCCTGCTCCTTGAAGCGCAGGTTCTCATCGCCATCCAGGTAGCCGCCGCCCTTAGCGTGACGGTTCGGGGAGTAGACCGGATCCTCCGGGGCGTTGAACAGGTACTGCATCGGCCCCTCGTGCTCGTAGGTGTTGACCTGGTTGAGCGGCTGGTTCACCGGCAGCTGCTTGTAGTTCGGTCCGATTCGGTAGCGCTGCTGGTCGGAGTACGCGAAGACGCGTGCCTGCAGCATCTTGTCCGGAGACAGCCCAATGCCCGGGACAATGTTGGACGGATCCAGGGCAACCTGCTCAATCTGCGCGAAGAAGTTGCGCGGGTTGCGGTTGAGCACGAAGTATCCGACATCGACCAGCGGGTAATCCTTCTTGGACCAGGTCTTGGTGAGATCGAAGGGGTTGAAGCGGTACTCTTCAGCCTCTGCCACCGGCATGATCTGGACCTTGACGTCCCAAACCGGGTAGTTGCCTTCTTCAATGGCGTTGTAGAGGTCCTCGCGGTGGTAGTCCGCGTTCTTGCCGGCCATCTCCGTAGCCTCAGCGTCGGTGAAGTTCTCCACGCCCTGGCGGGTCTTGAAGTGGTACTTCACCCAGAAGGCATCGCCGGACTCGTTGACCCACTGGAAGGTGTGGGAGCCGTAGCCGTTCTGGTGGCGGGTGGTCTTCGGGGTACCGCGGTCACCCATAAGGTAAGTCACCTGGTGGGTGGTCTCCGGGGTGCGGGTCCAGAAATCCCACTGCATGTCAGCATCACGCAGGCCGTTGGCGCCCAGACGCTTCTGGGAGTGGATAAAGTCCGGGAACTTAATGCCGTCACGGATGAAGAAGACCGGGGTGTTATTACCCACGATGTCGTAGTTGCCGTCCTCGGTGTAGAAGCGCAGCGCGAAGCCGTGGACGTCACGCCAGGTATCCGGGGAGCCCTGCTCGCCGGCAACGGTGGAGAAACGGCCCATCATCGGGGTCACGGTGCCCTTCTGGAAGAGCTTGGCCTTGGTGTAAGCAGAGACGTCCTCGGTAACGTGCAGCTCACCAAAGGCGCCGTGGCCCTTAGCGTGCGGGGTGCGCTCCGGCACGCGCTCGCGGTTGAAGTGCGCCAGCTTCTCAATGAGGTGGATGTCATTAAGCACCACCGGGCCGTTCTGGCCAACGGTGATGCTGGTGTTTTCGGTAGCAATTGGCTGACCGGAGGGGCGGGTTGTGTTCGGGCCGCCCGGGGCGCGCTGGCCCTTGTCGAGAACCTTGTCTGCCGCGGACTCATTCGAAGCGTTAGTCATGGGGTTAATGCCTCCTAGATTGGTTGATAATTTGCTTTACATTATCAATCACGGACCTTTCATAGCCTACCCATAAAAAATGACCTGCGCAACAGTTTTTGACGTTGCCAGAGTTCACGGCCTTAAGCCCGAGGCACCCAAGTCCTGCCTCCCCCGACTGGTAAGTTATGGGAGGTGAAACGACACTCCGAGCGCGATGATGCGCGCGTCACCGACCTCGCCCTCAAGGCAGGCCGTGGCGATCGCGCAGCCCTCACGGAGTTCATTAAGTCCACCCAAGATGATGTCTGGCGCCTGCTCGCCCACCTTGGCGGCCCCGATATCGCGGACGATCTCACCCAGGAGACCTACCTGCGCGTCATCGGCGCACTCCCCCGCTTCGCTGCACGCTCCTCAGCGCGCACGTGGCTACTTTCGCTTGCGCGCCGCGTGTGGGTAGATAACATCCGCCACGACATGGCCCGCCCGCGCAAGTCCGCCACCGAGTACGAGGATGCCGCCGCTCTCGCAGCAACTCCCGAAAACGCCGGAACGTGGAGCGAGTGGATCGACGCCCGCACGCTTATCGACGCCCTCCCAGAAGACCGCCGCGAAGCCCTCATCCTGACTCAAGTTCTGGGCTATACCTACGAGGAGGCCGCGAAGATCGCCGGGGTTCGTGTTGGCACTATCCGCTCTCGCGTGGCCCGGGCCCGCAAGGACTTAATCAACCAACGCGGATAATCGTTATCGAGCCGTTACAAATCGGCTTGGCCGGCCATAGAACCTGCATCTACATGCGCCAAACGGCAAATTCTGACACCCCCGCCACTGCCTATCCTTAAGGAAACCGCAGCCCCAGCTGGAAAACACCGATAGACCACGCCTAATCTTTTCCGAGGCACACGTGATAAATCGATAGTCGAACCGGGCCCGCGAGGCTTTCCCGATTGCCCGCACCACACCTTGGGTAGTGATGGCATTCCCCCGGCGCGTGTGAGATTGAGAGACCTCTTTACTTTATGTGGAAACGCGCAGTGGCCATTTCCATGGCCTTCATTGGTGTCGTCGTCGGCGCCGGCTTTGCATCGGGCCAGGAAGCAGTCCAGTACTTCGTGGCCTTCGGAAACAAGGGCCTGTGGGGCGTTGTGCTTGCTGCCGCCCTCATGATCATTACCGGCGTGTCGATTCTGCAGCTCGGATCCTACTTCCAGGCTGACGAACACACGGCTGTCTACGACAGGATCACTGGTCCCATCGTCTCCCGAATTTTGGACTGGGGAACCTTGGCCACGCTGTTCTCCATTGGCTTCGTCATGTTCGCCGGTGGTGGCTCCACTATCAGCCAGCAATTCGAGGGCGTGCCCATCTGGGTGGGCGGCGCCGTCATGCTCGTGCTCGTCCTGCTGGTGGGTCTCCTTGACGTGGATAAAGTCAGTTCTGTTATCGGCGCGATTACGCCTTTCATCATTTTCTTCGTGGTCCTGGCCACCGGCTACACCATCATCGTGACCGACGTGGATTGGTCCTGGGCCAATGACTATGCCATCAACAACGTGGAGAGTCCCCTCAACAACTGGTGGCTGGCAGCGCTGAACTACACCGGCCTCAACGTTATGTGTGCGGTGTCGATGTCCATCGTCATCGGCGGCAACATCCTGGATAACCGCGCTGTAGGCATCGGCGGCCTCATCGGTGGCTTCTTCTACCTGCTCCTGCTCGCTCTCCTCGTGGTCTCTCTCTACATGGTGGCCCCGGACGTTCACGAGCAGGACCTGCCGGTACTCTCGCTGATCAATAACGTGAACCCAATCCTGGGTTACTTCATGACGTTCATCATCTATGGCATGGTCTTCAACACCGCCATCGGCATGTTCTACGCCATGGGCAAGCGCCTCACCCGTAAGAAGCCGAAGCTCTTCTACCCCGTCTACGCGGGCGCCTGTGTCGTGGGCTTCATCCTCTCCTTCATTGGCTTCAAGCAGCTGGTTTCCAGCGTTTACCCGATTCTGGGCTGGATTGGCCTGCTCATGATTGCCGTCATGGTCATCACCTGGATTACCCAGCGCGACAAGATCACCTCCGAGTCTGACCGCCGCGTGCGCGCCCGCACCTTGGTTAAGCGCCGCCTTGACCCGCGCGAGCACTTCACCAAGAAGAACGAGCGCGAGCTGCGCAAGCTGGCAGCGGCCTCCAACATGGAAACTGAAGAGTTCGTCTCGACCGTTGCCGATGAGATCCACGAGGAGCTCGAGGCCGACGATGAGATTGAATACGACCGCGAGGATCCGGAACCCTCTGTGACCTTCGTGGAGCACACGAAGCCCGAGGTGCCGAAGGACTAGCCCTTCCGCACACCCCCTTTCCCATTACTCACAAAAAGTCCGCCCCCAGATATCACTCTGGGGGCGGACTTTTCTTATTTATGCGGGTTCTAAAACTCGCTGCAGCTTTGCTTTAGACCAGCAGCTCCGCAATCTGAATGGTGTTGAGCGCGGCGCCCTTGCGCAGGTTATCGCCGGAGACTACGAAGACAAGGCCCTTGTTGTCCTCGACCGCCTGGTCCTGGCGGATGCGACCGACCAAGGAGAGGTCGATGCCGGCTGCCGCCAGCGGGGTCGGCACATCGACGACCTTGACGCCCGGTGCGGACGACAGCACCTCGCGGGCCTGTTCCGGGGTAATCGGCTTCTCAAACTCCGCGTGCACCACCATGGTGTGGCCGGTGAACACCGGGATGCGCACGCACGTACCGGAGACCTTGAGCTCCGGGATGCCCAGGATCTTGCGGGACTCGTTGCGCAGCTTTTGCTCCTCGTCGGTTTCTTCCGTGCCATCATCGACGAGGTTGCCGGCCAGCGGCAGCGCGTTGTACGCAATCGGGGCGACGTAGGGGCCCAGATCCTCCTCGGAGACCTCGAGCGCCGAGCCATCGTGGACGAGCTCAACGTTGCGGTCGCCGATGGACGCTACTTGCTTAACCAGGGTTTCCACACCTGCCAGGCCTGAGCCGGAAACGGCCTGGTAGGAGGCGACGCGCATGGTGGTGAGACCGGCGGCGTCGTGAAGCGCCTTCGTGACCGGCATGATCGCCATGGTCGTGCAGTTCGGGTTGGCGATGATGCCCTTCGGGGTGTTTCCCTTTTCCTGCGGGTTCACTTCCGAGACAATCAGCGGCACGTCCGGGTCCTTGCGCCATGCGGAGGAATTATCCACCACGATGGCACCGGCCTCGGCGAAGAGCGGCGCATACTGCTTGGAAGTGGAACCGCCGGCGGAGAACACGGCGACGTCGATCCCAGCGAGGCTTTCTACGGTCTGCTCTGCCAGATCTTCCACGACAACCTTCTCCTCGCGGAAGGTGAGCTCCTGTCCCGCCGAGCGCGCGGAGGCGAAGAAACGGACCGTCTCGGCCGGGAAGTTGCGCTCCTCCAAGAGGGTGCGCATCACGCGGCCGACCTGGCCGGTGGCGCCTACTACTGCAACAGTGGTCATGACCTTTACTCCTTAAGTTTTAGCGTCCGGTACCAGCATAAACGGTGGCCTCTTCCTCGCCACCTAGCTGGAACTTCTCATGCAAAGCAATCGCCGCCTTGTCCAGGTCAGCCTCGCGCGTCAGCACGGAAATGCGGATCTCAGAGGTGGAGATGAGCTCCATGTTGACCCCTGCGTCACGCAATGCCTCCGTGAAGTCCGCGGTGACACCGGGGTGGGACTTCATGCCGGCACCGACCAGGGAAACCTTGCCCACTTGGTCGTCGTACAGCACGTTGGCCCAGTGGCCGTCTTCCTTGAGCTTGGCCAGAATCTCCATTGCCTTCGGCCCATCCGAGCGCGGGCAGGTGAAGGTGATGTCGGTCGTGCCGGACTCCAGGGAGGAGACGTTCTGAAGGACCATGTCGATGTTGATCTCGGCATCTGCAATAGCGCGGAACACCTTGGCGGCCTCACCCGGGCGGTCCGGGATTCCCAGGACGGTGACCTTGGCCTCGGAGCGGTCGGTTGCGATGCCGGTTAGTACTGCTTCTTCCACGGGGATATCCTCCATTGAACCGGCGATGAGCGTGCCGGGGTCGTTTGAATAAGACGAGCGAACTCGAAGGGGAACGTTGAACGCGCGGGCGTATTCGACGCTGCGCAGGACCAGAATCTTAGAGCCCACGGCGGCCAACTCGAGCATCTCCTCGAAGGAGAGCTGCTCGAGCTTCTGGGCGTTGTGAACGATGCGGGGATCAGCGGTGTAGACGCCGTCGACATCGGAGTAAATCTCACACACATCGGCCTTGAGCGCTGCCGCCAACGCCACCGCGGTCGTGTCCGATCCGCCACGGCCGAGGGTGGTGACATCGCGCGATTCCTTGTTGACGCCCTGGAAACCCGCGACGATGCAGATTTTGCCTGCATCCAGCGCCTCGGTAAGGCGGCCCGGGGTGACGTCGACAATGCGGGCGTTACCATGACGCTCAGTGGTGAGCACACCAGCTTGGGAGCCGGTGAAGGATTGAGCCTGCGCACCGAGGGACTCCACTGCCATGGCAACGAGCGCATTGGAGATGCGCTCGCCAGCGGTCAGCAGCATGTCCATCTCGCGCTGCGGCGGGACGGGGTTGACCTGGGCGGCGAGGTCTAGGAGCTCATCGGTGGTATCCCCCATGGCGGAGCACACGACAACCACGTCGTTGCCCTGTTTCTTCGTCGCCACAATGCGCTCCGCCACCGCGCGAATGCGCTCTGCGCTTTCGAGGGAGGATCCCCCGTATTTCTGTACGACTAGGGCCACTGACGGTCCCACCTTTCCTGTTTGTGAGGGCCATTACCTGTTCACCGCCCAATACCTATAGACCGGCAGTCAACTCCTTTAGACTACCGCCCTTTGGCTACCATCGAAACACGTGCTGGATATTAATTCCAGGTAAGGTGGAAACGATGCTTTCAAACCTGGTTGCCGTTGCTTTCGCACTGGCCTCGGCACTAGTCGTGGCCTGGGGCACTGTCATACGCCACCGAATCGTGTTGGACGCCAGCTCCCGCAGCGTCATGCGTACCGCAATTCGCACGCCCCTGTGGTGGATTGGCACCGGAGCCGCCGTCGTTGCCTATGCCTTGCAGCTCATCGCACTCCACTTCGGCACACTGCTCATCGTGCAGCCCATCCTCGTCCTGTCCCTGATGTTCACACTGCCGCTCGCCGCGTGGTATGCCCGGCGGCCGATGCCGGCGCGGGAGGTCTTCTGGTGCTTGGCGCTGACCATCGCAGTGGGCATCATGGTGGTCTACGGACGCCCCACCGCAGGCTTGACGACGCCCAGCTGGTCCCAGTGGTGGCCCGCCTTCGCCCTCGGCGCGCTGACACTCACCGCGCTCTTCGTGGCGGCCTATAACCGGCCGGAGGAATCCGCGCTGGCACTCGGCGCCGCCTGCGGCATCCTCTACGGCTACGTGGCGCTCGTAGCGAAAGCGGTGGTTGACGTCCTCTCCCACCAAGGCATCGCAGCATTGCTAGCCAGCTGGGAGCTGTACGTGCTCATCGGGCTGGCGGCTGCCGGAACCGTGATCCAGCAGTATTCCTTCCACGCCGGTGCTCTTGCGCACTCCCTTCCCGCGATGACCATCATGGAACCCATCGTGGCTTTCGGCCTGGGTTACTGGGTTTTGGGTGAGAAATTCCAGGTCGAGAGCATCGCAGGCTGGTGCGTGATGGGGGCTTCGCTCATCATCATGGTTGCCGCCACGATCGTCCTGTCACGCATTCCGGTCAACCCGGGAAGCACTCGGCGCGCGGAACAAAGCCCGCGCTAGATCGCCCACTCAAAGACCACCAGCATGTAAGCGGAGAACCACGCCGACCACAGGACCCATGCACCGCAGGCAGCCCACAGCATGCGTGGGCGCCACGCCGTGGCGGCGCGCACAACCCACGGCAACACCAGAATGATCGCGGGCAAGAGGAGACGCGGGCGCGAGTGCATGATGCCGTCGGAAAGCAGCACATTCGCACATAACGCGGCGCTAAACCACCAAGCGACCGGGTTAACCTTCCCCCAAGCCGCGATGAGCAACACGGGGGCACCGAGGATCACCAGCACGGTGAGCAGGTAGCCCACATCATTGTTTTCCGTCAAGGTTTCCCACACGAACCGCACGGTGGCAACGCCCCCGTCGAAGGTGGAGTTCCAGTGTTCGGTTTGGATGCCGAAGTAGCCGCCAGCCTCCGCCAGGTAGCGCTGCGTCCATAACAAGTAACCCGGCAGCGGGAGCGACGCCACGATGAGGCTGAGCCACGCCTGCCAGGAACGCCGCCCGTAAAGGAGCACCCACAAGCCAAAAACTACAAGGAAATCCACGGAGGTCAGCCGAACAAAGGACAAGGCGATACCGAAAGCTGCGGCGCTCCACCAATCGCGTTCATCCAGCGCCACGAGCCCCCACACCACAAGGGCCCCGAAGAGGGCTTCCGTATAGGGCATGGACAACACAATGGACATCGGAGCACTGCTGACCACGATGGCCGCGGCGCATTGCCCACGGCGCCCCGCCCCCAAGCGCTGCGCTAGGACCATGACTCCAGCAGCCATAACCGCGGTCAAAAGAGTATTCACAATGAGAGCAGCGACCTCAAGGCTGATCCCAGTCCACCCCAGAACCCGCAACAGTATGGGAAAACCCGGGAAGAAAGCCATGGTCTTCTCATAGACCGGCCCATCCGTATGGATGTCCGCATCGAAATAACCTACGCGCGCAATCTCCAGGTAGTACTTAGAGTCCCAGGCCGTGAGCTGATCCCACAGCTCCTGTTCGTTAACGGCTGCGATGCCGTTCAGCACAGCAATACGCACTGCAGCTCCCACTACCGCGACCAGCACGGCCATGGGCAGGAGCGGAAGTACCCCTGGCGCGCCCTCAGGGGTCGCGGCGGCATCCGGTTCCTTGTCCGGCGCGGCCTTCTTCCCAGGTTCCGGAGCAGTCGTCATGGTGTTTTCTTCAAGCACGTCACACATCCTAGCCACCCACAACCCCATCCCATTATGTGAAACCAGTTGCCACAGAGTGGGAAGCGTTGTATTGTGGCTCACATGACTTTGCGGCACACTCTTCTCCTTAGTAGCCGCGGCGGGATTTAGGTTTGTAACTCTACGGCCAGCGCCCCGTCGCGGAGCGTGGTGATGCCAACGCACACCACAGCTGGCCGTCCCCCACAATTCACTACATCGTTGCTCATCAGGCAATGCAGCGAAACAAACGCCTCAGAGCTCACACAAGGAAGAGAACAAACACCATGTCCCCCAACGATTCTTTCATCTCCGCTCCCCGCGAAATCACTACTCCGGCCGGCCCGCGCAACGAGAACCAGCCCGCCTGGAATAAGCAGCGCGGCTCCTCAATGCCAGTCCACCGCTACCAGAGCTTCGCCCAGGAGGTCGAGCCCGTCACGCTGCCGGACCGCACGTGGCCGGATAAGAAGATTACTGTGGCCCCGCAGTGGTGCGCGGTAGATCTGCGCGATGGTAACCAGGCCCTGATTGATCCGATGTCCCCGCAGCGCAAGCACCGCATGTTCGACCTGCTGGTCAAGATGGGCTACAAGGAAATCGAGGTGGGCTTCCCTTCCGCCTCCCAAACGGACTTCGACTTTGTCCGCGAGATTATTGAGGGCAATAAGATCCCTGAAGACGTCACCATCCAGGTCTTGGTCCAGGCCCGCGAGCACCTGATCCGCCGCACCTTCGAGGCGTGCCAGGGCGCGAAGAACGTCATCGTGCACTTCTACAACTCCACCTCGAAGCTGCAACGCCGCGTGGTATTCCGCAAGGACCGCCCGGCCATCAAGAAGCTGGCCACGGATGCCGCGGAGCTCATCAAGAGCATTGCCAAGGATTACCCGGATACCAATTGGCGCTGGGAGTACTCTCCGGAATCCTTCACGGGAACCGAGCTGGACTTCGCCGTCGAGGTCTGCGATGCCGTCGTCGACATCATGGAGGCCACCCCGGACAACCCCATGATCATCAACCTGCCGTCCACGGTGGAGATGATTAGCCCGAACGTGTACGCCGACCAGATCGAGTGGATGCACCGCAACTTTGCCAAACGTGACTCCATCATCCTGTCACTGCACCCCCATAACGATCGCGGCGAAGGCATTGCCGCCGCCGAGCTGGGCTACATGGCCGGCGCAGATCGCATCGAGGGCTGCCTGTTTGGCAACGGTGAGCGTACCGGCAACGTAGACATCGTCACGCTGGGTCTGAATATGCTCACCCAGGGCGTGGACCCGCAGATCGATTTCTCCGATCTGCCCAAGATCCGCGAGACGGTGGAGTACTGCAACCAGCTGCGCGTACCGGAGCGCCACCCCTACGGCGGCGAGCTGGTGTTCACGGCCTTCTCCGGCTCCCACCAGGATGCCATCAACAAGGGCCTGGATGCCCTGGCCCAGGAGGTACGCCCCGGCGCCAACAACACCGAGGTGTCGTGGGAGGAACTGCAGGAAACCACCTGGGAAGTTCCCTACCTGCCCATCGACCCGAAGGATGTCGGCCGCGATTACCAGGCGGTCATCCGCGTCAACTCGCAGTCCGGCAAGGGCGGCGTAGCTTACATCATGAAGACCGACCATGGCATCAACATGCCGCGTGCCATGCAGGCGGAGTTCTCCTCCGTCGTGCAGGCGGTGACCGACGCCGAAGGTGGCGAGGTCAACTCCAAGAACATGTGGGACATCTTCGCCAACGAATTCCTGGAGCGCACCTCCCCGCTAGAGCTGGTCTCCTTCCAGGTGGACAACTCCACCACAGAGGGCGAGGACGCCAAGGTAACCGCGACCATCGTCTTCAACGGTGAGAAGCGCGTTGTCTCCGGCATCGGCAATGGCCCCATCGCCGCATACGCCAATGCGCTGGAGGACGTCGGAATTGATTTCGAGGTCATCGACTACTCCCAGCAATCCCGTACTGCTGGCGACGACGCCGAGGCCGCCTGCTACATCGCCGCCGAGGTTAACGGCGCCCAGGTATGGGGCGCGGGCATCGCTGGCTCGACGACGCGCGCATCCATCAACGCGATTACGTCCGCAGTCAACCGCGCAGACTAAGCCAGGCAAAGCCAGACTTAACAACAGTGCAGCTAGGGAGGGAGGAGCACGTTCCTCCCTAGCTTCCAGCATCCGAGCTTTAAGCTATGCGCAAAAATTCCTCGTCACCATATCCCGCTGAATGCGCTTTCTTGTAGGCCAGAACTCAGAGCGATATAGTTAAGCAGCATAACTGCACTGCAATAAAGATTTTTCAAACATTTCGTGCGGCTAGTCAGCGCTTCAGTCTGGGCTTCGGCATTCCCAATGCTCACGGCAGACCCGCCCAGCCGTATGCACCCGACGTGGTCTACTCAGCGAAGGCGAGCAATATGACGGTCACTAACTATGTGGTTCCCCACCACGGGTTTGGCACACCGCGTCGCCTGACGGTTGACACCGTAAACCCGGAGATGTTCCTGCAGTTGCTTTCGCTAACTGAAAGCAGTCATCTCCCCGTCACTTTGAGTGGACATTCAAGTACAGGATTTCGCGTCCATCACGGCGAAGACATCGTGGGCGAGATCCCTGCCTCCCAAACTGCTGATTACACGGAACTGGACTGGATCATTGATGCGGGACTAAACCCACAAGCCACCGCGGAGATCGCACTCCGCGAGGATGCGGCGGAAGAAACCATTCCTGCTTTCGAGGTCCTCCTCCCCGAGCCTGGCCTGTGCGTTCCGCTCAATATTCCCCCGGCTCAGCGGTGGGGCATGCTCAGCGGCCAGCGCGCTTTGCGCATCACCGAGTTTGCAGTCCCGTCCAGTTCCCTACCGACGCACCCTGCGCACCTCCTTGTGCGTTTGACCAACAACCGGCACTTTTTCCGACGCTCCATCGAGGTTCACCTTGATGACGAACTCGTCGCCACGATTCCGCGGGAGCGGGCTCCCTGGCTGAGCGATACCATCGCAGGATTCAATCACGAGGGTCTCATCGCAGTCGCCCGCGCATATTTCATATCGGATGGACAACCAACCCTCACCGTCTATTCCGAAGAAGGCACGCCGGAAAGCCACTTCGCCGTGGGAACCGCCGGAATCATCGCTGCCGCCGCGGGCGCAGCGGCCGTGAAGGTCACCAACAGTGGCAAGGCACACGCAGCCAGCCTGCCGGCTGGCGGAATTGAGGCTACCGGCGCAGCGAAGACCGCCGGTACTGCTGCCACGCAGAGTGCACAAGCCCTGTCCCTCAACTCTGCCGGGGCGGCTGCCGTGACCGGAACAAAGATCGCTGCAGCTAGCACTGGGCTCAAGGTAGCTTGTGCTGCTGGCGTAGCCGTCGTGGTCGGCGGGGCTGCCAACTTCGCATCTTCCGGGAATTCCTCCGGTTCACACCACCATAACCTCGCCGAATCGGCTTTTGAGGAAAACACTCTCGCTGTATCCACGTCACACTCTGCCGACGCCGACGCTGCTGCTATTGAGGACAAGGCCTCCGACGTCGCGGACACTGCGGACATTGTGGCTGCAGACGCCCACCTCCCCGAGGAGCGGGATGATACGGACGCTACGCAAGCGCTTAGCCCGACTGGTTTTTCCGAGCCCACAGAGCCTACTGAGCTGACCGAACCAGCAGAACCCACGGAGCTCGCTGAGCCCACGGAACGTACCCCACTGCCTGCTGCCGAGGAGGCTGCTACTTCACCGCAGGCGGATCACCTGCCGCATACAGCACCGACAACAGCAGCACCTCGGACCACCGAACCCACAGCGGAGGAGCTCGACGCTCCGGAGGCTCGCCGCACTGAGGCGTTCACCGCTCCCAGCTCCAGCCCTAGGAGCACCGTAAAAAGCACGGAATCAACCACTTCACGTGAGGTCAGTCGCTCCGCAGAGCCGCCGACCACCACGCGCCCGCTGAGCACTACTTCGCGGCCGCGCACAACGCCGCCGATCCACGTACCCCGTCCCACCCCACAAACTCAGGCGACCCCGTCGCCGACTGTGGTGACGACTACGCCGAAGCCACCAGCTGAACCCACGCGCTCCACGTCAAAGGCTGCTCCCACCACCACTCCGGTGGGCGAAGATCGAACCGCACCTCACGACGAACCAACTGCCCCGAGCACGCCGCCGGCCACTACCCCTGTGACCACGCGCGTCAGCACACCACCCACGGCGGCTCCGGCGCCCTCGACTACTTCTGCTCCGGCAACTCCAACGCCCACCACCAAGCCCAAACCAACTAGCAAGCCCAAGCCCACCACGAAGCCCACGCCGACCGCTAAGCCCACGCCAACTAGCAAGCCCAAGCCGACCACTCAACCTCAGCCCACCAGAAAGCCCGAGCCGACTAAAGAGCCCGAGCCCAGCCGCGAGCCTGACCCCACTCCCGAGCAATCCGACCGCGGCGGCTGGGTCATCATCATCGACTTTGGCTAGTCCGCAGCGCGCTTACCTTCACCGCGATTCAGTGGAGACAACCCCCTTCACGTGTGCCCTTTCCAGCTTCCTCGCAGTTGGGTACTAAACTGTGAACAATGACTACGACACCCGGCCCCACCGAGCCTGCAGCGCAGCCCAGCGCTGCAGAGACGCCGGCCGCGGCGTCACCACACACCGGCGCCCCTAAGCCGGGCCCGCGCCCCCACCAGGCAGATACGAAGCAGACCGCTAGGGAGCACAAGGCCTCTGCCCGCGAGGAAGCTCTCGCCGCCTTTCCCTACGTGGCGCTGACCATCCAAACCACCGGAATCCACCCTTCGACCGGCCGCCTGCTCACCGTGGATGCGTTGACTCTTAACGCCGCTGGGGAGATCGGCCAGGAATTCCACGCCGTCATCAACCCAGGCGCAGACCCCGGACCGCGGCACCTCCACGGGTTAAGCGTCGAAGAAATCCAGGCTGGGCAGTCTTTCTCCATGCTGCTCAAGCCCCTGGACCGGCTCATTGATGGCCGCACCCTCATCGTCCACGACACCCCTTATACCTGGGGATTCATCGTCTCCGAAGCGCGCCGTGCAATGACCGCCGCTGCCCGCCAGAACCGCGCGCGCAATCGCAACCGGGGCAAGGGCCGACGCCGCCGCTTCAAGGTGGGACACGTCCCCACCCCAGTCGCCATCGTGGATACTCTCGCCACCGCCCGCCGCCAAAGCGTGTGGGGCACCGACATCCGCTTGGCGGCCGTCGCGCGTGACACCGGCCTTTCCGCACCCGACCCCACGGCCAGCGTCGAACGTGCGCAGAGGACAGAAAAAGATACCTCCCGCGAAGCAACCCGCCTGCTCGTGGCTCTTTATCGCGCGCAAGCTTCAGGCCCACTGAGCAGTGCCACACCGGATGACCTGCGAGCGGATCGTTTCGGGCTGCAGCGCTCCCACGTCCGCGTCGACGCTGCTGAAGCGCCCCGCCAGCACCACAACCCCGGTCCGTATGTGCCCGGCAAGGAGCTCATCCGCGGCATGGAGATCGTCGTAGCCCCGGAAATCACCGAGGACCCCGATACCATCATCGCCGCCCTAGCCCGCGAGGAGCTCAACTACTCTGAAAAGCTCACCCGAGAAACGTCCCTGGTGGTCTGCAACATCACCACCAACCTCGTGGGCAAGCCCATGCACGCTCACCGCAAGGACATCCCCCTGATGTCCGACACCGCTTTCCTCGCCGCCCTCGAGCGCATCGAGGAACCCACGGAGCCAGAAGAGCAGTCCGCATCTGGTGGGGCGGGCAACTCAGGGAAGCGCCAGGGCGAGGGACGCTCCGGTGGGCAGTCCAACCGCAACCGCTCCACGAACAAGAATCGCCGTCGCTCCCGCCGTAAATCTTCCGGTAATCATCAGCCCGCTAAACAAGGGCACAACGATAAGAAGAACCAGAACCCTTCAACCGAGGGTTCCGCAGGCGACAAGCCTGCTCACTCGGGCTCGGCTACCAACCAAGGTTCGCAGGGCTCTGGCAACAACAACCGAAACAAGGGCGGAAACCACGGGCGTCGGCGTCGCCGACGCGGTGGACGCGGCCGCCGCGGTAATGGCAACCAGCAGGGCCAACAAAACTCGGGACACAACCGCTCCCGCAACACCGATAGCTAGCGTCCCCCGACTACCCTGGGGAACATGAATTTTAACTTCCGAAGCGCGTTCTCCTCCGCGCGCACTGCGGTTGCCACCACCGCTGCGACGCTGGCTACCACTGCCTCGCGCGCCACGGGCCGCGGCGCCGGCGGCATGATTGGCGGACTCATCGCCAACGCCATCGACCCCACCATCATGCAGAACCTGGCCAAGCAGCGCCCAGCCATCCTGGTGACCGGAACCAACGGTAAATCCACCACCACGCGCATGCTCGCCGCCGCTGTGCGCACCGAGCACTCCGTGGCCACCAATGATGGCGGCGACAACATGGACGCCGGAATCATCTCCGCGCTTCTAGCAGGCAAGGACGCGAGCCACTTAGTGCTGGAAGTGGACGAGCTCCACGTTCCCCACGTCGCGGATAACCTCAACCCCACCGCGCTGGTGTTGCTGAACCTCTCACGCGACCAGCTGGACCGCGTGGGCGAAATTAACAAGATCGAGCGGGCCCTGCGCGGCGCAGTCGAGGCACACCCGGATATGCTCATCATCGCCAACTGCGATGACGTCCTCATGACCTCCGTGGCCTATGACGCTAAGAATGTTATTTGGGTGTCCGCTGGTGCCGGCTGGATGGGTGAATCCGTCACCTGCCCGCGCACCGGAGGACACATCGTGCGCGAAGGCGAGGACTGGCACGCGGTCAAGCCGCTTGCCGACGGCCGCGAATTCCGCCGCCCCACCCCCACCTGGGCAGTGACGGAGGAAGGACTGGTGAGCCCGGAGGGCGTCGACAAGCTCCAGCTCTCCCTGCCGGGGCAGGCCAACCGCGGCAATGCTGCCCAAGCCGTCGCCGCTGCCGTCGAGGCCTTTGGTGTGGATCGCCACAAGGCCATTGCCGCCGCGGAAAGCGTCGACGATGTAGCCGGGCGCTATTCCACCATCACGCTAGGAAACCGCACCATCCGCCTGCTGCTGGCTAAGAACCCGGCCGGCTGGCAGGAGGCGCTGTCCATGGTGGACCGCGAGGCCGATGGCCTGGTCATCGCTACCAACGGCCACGTGGCCGACGGTATTGATATGTCCTGGCTGTGGGACGTGCGCTTCGAGGACTTCGACGATCTGCCAGTCAAGGCTGCGGGTGAGCGCGGCACCGACCTCGCAGTGCGTTTGGTCTATGCGGATATCTCGCACGAGCTCATCCCGGATCCCCTCACCGCTATTCAGTCCTGCCCGGAGGGCCGCATCGAGGTCTTGGCCAACTACACCGCCTTCCGTGATCTGAAGAAGGCCCTTACCGCCGCAGCAGCAAAGGAGCACTCGAATGACTAGCCTGCAGATTGGCCTCATCCTCCCCGACATCCTGGGCACCTACGGCGATGACGGCAACGCCCTCGTGCTGCGCCAGCGCGCCCGCATGCGCGGCCACGAGGCAGAGATCGTGCCCATCAAGCTGGGTGAGCCAGTGCCGGAGTCCCTCGACGTCTACACCCTGGGCGGTGGCGAGGACACCGCGCAGATTCTCGCCGCGGAGCACCTCATCGCTGACGGTGGCCTCACCCGCGCTGCCTCCGCTGGTCGCCCGATTCTGGCAATTTGCGCTGGCCTACAGGTGCTCGGCGAGTCCTTCCGTGCGTCCGGCCGCGTGGTGGATGGCGTGGGGCTTATCGACGCCACCACTGCCTCCATGGCCGAGCGCGCCATCGGCGAGGTAGCCACGGAACCGACCAAGGCGGGCATTACCGCTGAGCTCACCGAGCCGCTCACCGGTTTTGAGAACCACATGGGTGCCACCATCCTGGGGCCTGCCGCCCAACCGCTGGGAACGCTGACCCGCGGAACCGGCAATGCGGATACCGCCGCCATCCTGGACCTCTCCGACAGGGCCGTCCAGCGCGGCGCCGAGGGCGCGGTGCAGGGCAGCGTCATCGCCACCTACATGCACGGCCCTGTCCTAGCGCGCAACCCGCAGCTGGCGGATCTGCTGCTGGCCAAGGCCATGGGAGTCGCGCTCAGCGAACTCGAGCCCTTGAACATCCCCGCCATTGACCAGCTGCGCACCGAGCGTTTTAACGCCTCGGAGCCGCCGCGCTCGCAGCGCTAGATATCAATAGAAGTAACTAGCTGAACCGATTGACCACAACCTTCGGCACACGGTACACTTGGCAACGGACGCACTAGGGTGCTCCACTTCCGAAGCTCGTGTGAACAACACGAGCTTTCGCGTATCCAGGGGGGGGAAGATGTACATCGGATACTTTGACGAATTTGGACATAACGGGGCCTACGTTTCCCGCACCGATCCGAGTTTTAAAACTCACCCCGTTTTTGGAATTGGTGGGTTCATTATCCCAGCCGACAATATTCGGCAGCTCTCAGGAGCATTTCGCAGAATTAAAGAACGCGGACTCAAAGCCGAAATTGACGCTAAGGTCATCGCGAAAGGTCGCCTTGTAGAACGCTGGGAAAAGAAAGGGGCCGCGCTTCTGACGACACAGAACGTAAAGAAATACCGTGAAGTCCGAAGCATTTATCGGTCGTATTTTCCGCCCTGAATCGGTCGAATTTTCCGTCTCGTCGGGATTGTGCCGTTAGACGTGTGCCGTTAGTCGGTGGCGCCGGACAGCCCGCGGCGGGCAAGCAGCGGGGCGACGTCCTTGTCGCGGCCGCGCAGCTCGCGGTAGGCCTCGGTGAAGTCGCGGGACGCGCCCTTGGACAGGACGAGGTCGCGGAAGCGCTGGCCGGCGGCGCGGGCGGCGGCATCGGAAGCCTCAGGGCCCGCGGCGTTTTCTTCCTTGAACCAGGAGAAGCCATCGGCGTCGAGGACCTCGGCCCACAGGTAGGAGTAGTAGCCGGCGGAATAGCCGCCGGCGAAGATGTGATTGAAGTACGCGGAGCGGTAGCGCGGCGCGATGTGCGGGTTGTGCAGGCCAGCGTCGTCGAGGGCGGCGCGCTCGAAGGCGTCGATAGACTCTTGGGACGCGGCGATAGCGGCGGCATCGGCAGGCTGGAGGGAGTGCCAGGCGAGGTCGACGATGGAGGCGGCGAGATACTCGACGGTGCCGAAGCCCTGGCCAAAGGTCTGGGCCTCGCGGACCTTGGCGAGCAGCTCGTCCGGGATGACCTCGCCGGTCTCCACGTGGTGGGCGTAGCGCTTGACCATGGCCGGGTCGAGCGCCCAGTTCTCGTTGATCTGGGAGGGGAATTCTACCCAGTCGCGCGGGACGCGGGTGCCGGAGAAGGTGGGGTAGCGCACGTCGGAGAGCAGGCCGTGGAGGGCATGGCCGAACTCATGGAAGACGGTGTGGAGCTCGTCTTGGCTCAGCAGCGGCTGGGAGCCGTCCGCGGGCTTGGTGAGCCCCATTACGTTGACGATGACGGGCTTGGTGCCGAACAGACGCGACTGGCCCACGAACTCGCTCATCCACGCGCCGCCGCGCTTGGAGGGGCGGCCGAAGTAGTCGGTGAGCAGCAGGCCGATGCCGCTATCGCGATCGGCGGTGGGGTCTTGGCCTTCGTCGAAGACCTCCCACACGCGCACGCCCTCGGCGTAGCCTTCGAGGTCTTCGCGCGGGACGACGGTGATGCCGTAGAGGCGGTGGGCCGCCGCGAAGACTCCATCCTCGAGAACGCGGTCGAGAGGGAAGTACTGGCGCAGCTCGTCCTCGTCGAGGGAGAAGTCGCGGGCGCGAACCTTGGATTCCCAGTAGGCCCAGTCCGGGGCACCGAAGTCCTCGTTATGCAGGGTGGCTTCCTCGGCGAGCAGCTTCTCTTCGCCGGCGGCGTTGGCCCCGGCGGCGGGTGCGAGCTCGACGAGCATGCGGCGGGCTGCCTCGGCGGTCTGCGCGGTCTCTTCGGCGATGACGTAATCGGCATGTGTGGGGTAGCCCAGCAGCTGCGCGCGCTCGGCGCGCAGGCGCACCATCTCCGTGAGCACGTCCAGGTTATTCTCGCTGCCGCGGGCGCGCGAGGCCTCGTAGACCTTGGCGCGGGCAGCGGGATTTGCCAGGCGCGCGAGCTCAGATTGCACGGTGGGCAGCTCGAGCGGGAGCACGTAACCGCCCTGGCCGACCTCGTTGGCGTAGGCCTTGGCGGCCTCGATGCGACCGGCGGGCAGGCCCTTGAGCTCTTCCGCGCTGTCGAAGTGCACGGCGCGCTCGCGGGTGGACGCCATGAGGTTGCGGCCGAACTCCTCGGAGAGCGCCGAGAGACGCTGGTTAATGGTGGAGAGCTGCTCTTTCTCTGCTGCGCCGAGGTCCGCGCCCTGGCGCGCAAAAGTCCGCAGCAGGTGCGTGTGGAGGCGTTGCGACTCCTCGTCGGCCGGCGGGGTCGCCTCTTTGAGGCGAGCGTAGAGGACCTCATTCTGGTAGATCGCATCCGAATGCGCGGCGACCTGCGGCCAGACCTCCGCGGCGATCTCTTCCATCTCGTCCGTGACATCCGTGCCCGACAGGTTGCCGAAGATGGAAAGCACGCGCTCCAAATCCTGACCAGCGCGCTCGAGGGCCTCGACGGTGTTTTCCCATGTCGGGTCGGCCGTGTTGTCGACGATGGCCTTAATCTCTTCGTCGTGGCGGGAGAGTGCCTCGGCGATGGCGGGACGGAAGTGTTCGACCTTGATCTCCGCAAACGGTGGGAACTGGTACGGGAGCGTGGAAGGAGAAAGAAGCGGATTAGTCATGCGACTAATCTACCGATCTCCCCCGTGCCGCCGGCAGGGAAATCCCCTAAAACAGGAGCTGGTCCGGCCAAGGGAGTTCGACCGTGCGGTCCTCGAAAGGAGCGACCTCGAGCTCAACGGGAACACCGTCCGCGATGTGAAGCAGCACCATAGCCCCAGGGCAATCGGCGGTGAGCACGTAACTGGAGCCTTGCGGGACGGCCTTGCCGTTGGCGTCGCGACGCGGCTCCGGCGGCTCTTCACCCGCCGTGAGGTAGACCGTGGGGCACGTGCCACATCCACAGTGCTTGTACACCTTGAGCTCCGGCACGCGTGCAGCAATGGCCTCGCGCTGCTGCGTGCTCAAAGAATGCATGGGGTCCGAGGCATGCGCCAGCATGGCGTAGACGACGTCGGATTCAGAAGTGAAGAGGGGACGCATGATTATGCCTTTCGTCGGGGCGACAGAATCCATACCCTAACAGGGCCCCCTCGACATAGGTTGGTGCGTGCGGTGTGCGGCAGGGACGTGACCGTTAGAAGAGGAAGCTTCTGCGCCAGAAGCAAGAAACAGGCAAAGAATTGGATTTTTGCATATATCTAGGTCGTGGACTCGGGGTTGCCGTGAAAACAGCGAATTAAGGCCAAAATCGAGGCTTGTGGGGTTAATGAAGCAAGAAAGTGATGAGACAAGAAGAGAAGTAAGAAAAGAAGTACGGTGTGTTGCAGTCGTGGAGGCCAGGTTAATTAACGCTGCTGGCCCAAAAGGGAACGTAGCGCAACGATCGGGCGCCTGCCGTGCGATCATAGGGCTTGATGAGTCCAGCATCTTCAGTGGCCTTGATGAGCCGTGTGGTTTGCCCCGCTTGAGAGTCTTTGAGACCGAAGCGTCAGCGTACGGATGAGTTTGTGACCGGACGGTTCTCTAAAACGTTGAGACATGCATGTTGGTAGACGGCCTCTTCCTTTTCCTCCTGGCTCATTAGGGCGAAGGGTCGGTACGCGCTCAGTGTCACGGTTGTTGCGCCGTTCGTGCGGATGAGTGCGGGCGGGAAGTGCGCGGCCTCGAGTGACTCGACGATACGGTCCCATCCGCTGCCGCGCTTCTCTACGAACTTAGCAACCCGCAGCGCTTCGCCGAGGTGCGGATTGCGGGTCACAGAAGTTGAGTCGATGAAGCGTTGCGGGCTAACAAGTGGGGCTCCAGGATTGCTCACGTCGACGTGATCGCTGAAGATCTCGATGGTTAACGAGCTGCCGCGTGCCTCAAGGTCTTGGTGCATGAGAGCATTAGCGAGGACCTCACGAAAAGCCACGGTGGGGAGGACAGGGGTTTCAACGCGGGACCGCTGGTGTCGATAGATTCTCCACCGGGCCGGATCGTGGCGAAGAGCTCCATAATGCGTGGGAATCCGAGAGCGTAGCCCTCGTTGATAGTCCATTCACGGAGGATGTTGGTGCGTGACGAGTCGCGAAAATGCATGACCCGCGGGACGAGGGAGTGGAAGAAGGGGAACGCGGAGATGGAGCGGGCGTACATGAGCGCCGATCATGCCGGGATGCACCATCCTAGTTCGTGAGAATAAACCGCGTACTCAACACACTTGAGAAACTCAACGCACAAATCATTTTCTACGGCCAAGAAAAGCCACGGGGCACCAACGAAGATACTGGCGAAGACGAACGATCACGTTATGACCACGCCATGAAACAACTTATTCGGTGTGTCAATTGGTCGCTAGCTGAAAACCAACGGCATCTCATGGTGCTCGACAAGCAGGGGCCCAAAGAACGTATGGATATCTTCGCATCAAGCGCCGCGTTTATGTTCTCCCACCAAGATGCAGACAAACTCCTTGAACCACCGCTCGAAGTAGAAAGCCATCTTTACCAAACAGTTCAGTGCGCAGATTGGATCTGTGCCCTACTTGGAAGAATTTCAGCCTACAAATATGACCCAGATTTCAAGGATTTCGACTGGGCAATCAAGTATTTCGGAAACCGACTAGCCCATGCGAGTAGTCCCCACAGCAAGATTCGGGCTGCAGGGACAGGTCGGGACGTTTATGCGAATCATCTTGGCAGCTACCGCAGTTGTTTTCCAAAACCGAAATCCCCATGAGTCCTACCGATATGGAAGCTCTGGAGAAAAAGTTCAACGGTTAATTCTCTATTTTCTGAAGCGCCGGTTTAAACCGTTAGGCGGCCGCTCAACGCGCGCGAAAGCGTCAGCTCATCGACGAACTCAAGGTCGCCACCCAGCGGCATGCCGGAGGCCAGGCGCGTGATCTTCAGTCCCGGGAAGTCTCGTAGCAGGCGCACGAGGTAGGCCGCGGTGGCCTCGCCCTCGGTGTTGGGATCGGTAGCGAGGATGACCTCAGTGATGTCCGGGGAGTCGTCGTAAAGCGGCTCCTCCGGGGTGGAGTCCACCAGCTCTCGGTCCGGTAGCACGCCGCCGAGGCGCTGGAGTAGTTGCGAGATGTTGAGGTCCTTCGGGCCCACGTTCGCCAACGGATCGAGTGCGCCGCCGAGCACGTGATAGCGGCCATCATATTCGCCGGTGCGCTCGATGACCTGAATGTCCTTGGGCTCTTCCACCACGCAGATGGTGGAGGCATCGCGCTGCGAATTGATACAAATGCGGCAGACTTCCTCGCGCGAAATATTGCAGCAGATGCGGCAGAAGGTCACCCCATCACGCACTGCTCCCAGCGCCTTCTGGAGGCGGTCAATCTCCTCTGGATCTTGATGCAGTACGTGGAAGGAGATGCGTTGCGCTGACTTCGGGCCAATACCCGGCAGGCGCGAGAACTCATCGATGAGATCCTGCAGAGGTCCTTCAAACACGCAATGCTCCCCTCACTCAACAATCCCCTCAGCCCTAGCGGCTGGAGACACAACAAAAGGCCGCGCTGCTCTCCACGAAGAGAGCAACCACGGCCTTTAAGTCTAACGCGCGGCTTACTGGTTGCCGCCGAAGACATCCTGGAAGGACGGACCGTCGTAGTTCTGCTGGGACTGGCCCATCCCCTGGGACAACGGGCCAATCTTCTCCTGCGCCAGGCGGCCAGCAGCAGCGTGGGCCTCCTTGAAGGCGCCAACGATGAGGTCCTGGAGGGTATCGATATCCTCCGGGTCGACCACAGACTTATCGATGGTAACGTTCTGCAACTCAGCGCCGCCGGTCATCGTGACCTTCACCAGGCCATTGCCAGCGCTGCCCTCAACGGTGGCGGCCAGGATTTCCTTTTGAGCCTTCTCCAGCTCAGCCTGGACGCGGGCGGCCTGCGCCAGGATCTCGTTCATGTCATTTGCCTGCTGCATCGGGTCGTTCTCAGTCATGCTAAAAAATCCTTTCACACGATTATTTTCGCTACGCGCCAAGTGTACAGATGCCACGCTAGAGCCGCCGCGCTCCCAACTCCTGTGCGAGGAGCTCCATCGCGACTTCCGTGGCATTGCGGTGGTCCATCTCGCCGGCGTTCTGCGCGGCCTCCATCATCTCGCGCTCCTCATCCGCCCGGGTATATTCCGGCTGCGGAGCGGGAGCTTGCTGAGGCGCAGACTGTTGCGGCGCGGCAGGCGCTTGGCCTGCGCTTTCCGGCGACCCACTCGCCCCTGCCGGCGGACCGTACTCCTCCGGTGGTGCTTCGAATTCGCCATCCTCCGGGCCTGGCTCCGGCGGCAGCGGAACGCCGTTGCCAAACTTGGGAACCTTGGAAAACTCTTCATCCCGCTGGGCCGCTACTTGGCTCGCTTGCGCGATGCGTGATCGCCATTGGCTACCACGGGCCTCCCTCTTTGGGGGCACCGTCGCCCCGCGTGGGGCGACGTCCGGTCGCTGCGGTTCTGCCGGCGGCTGCGACTCATCGGCCTCACGCGACTGCTCCGTCGTCGTTTCAGACGGCGGACCCTGCTGCCCGATCCGGCGCGGCGCACCCCACGGGTCATCGCTAGCGTTGCTGGGTTCCTTCGTCTCGGACTCGCTGGGCTTCTCTGATTCTTCAGATTCTGTTGCGGCCGCGGAAGCTGGCGCAGTTTCGGAAGAGTGCGAATCAGTAGCGTTGTCCGGAGTCTCCGGACTCTCTGCCTCCTCGTCGGGCTCGGCGGCCTCACGTGGCGGTTGGTTGGGATTCCACTGGGTACGCTGAACTGGCTCAGCCACCGTGAAACCGTGGGCCTTCGGGTCGGTGCCGATGACACACGTAACCTTCAGGTTACGGTTGAGCTCCTCCTGAAGAACGGTCACGATGACCTCGTTGGTGCCCGGCGAATTGATACGTTCTGCCAGCGCGCCGGTGGTGTGTCCAAGGACAAGGGTGTCATCACGCACGCCGAGGACACGGGCTTCGGCGAGCATGATTTCAGCGACCTTATTGCGGCGCCCAATCGTCGCCCGCAGGTCAGCCCAACGCCCGCGAATCTCCACGGCTGGCTCCTGAGGCTGCTCGGGCTCAGGATGCTGTTCTTGTGGCTGTCCTTGAGCCTGTTCTTGCCGTTCTTGTTGTTCCGGCTGTTCCGCTTGCTGTGGTTGTTCCTGTTGCTGGCGCTCAGGCTGCGCTGGCTTCGGCTCAGGCTGCACTTCCGGCTGTGCAGGGCGCTCCGGCGCCTGGGGCTGCGTGGCCTCGGGGGCTGGGGTCTGCTGCGCCTGCGGGGCTGCTTCTTGAGTCCTTTCGGGCTGCTGTGATTGCTGCTGTGGTTGCTGTTGCTGTTGCTGAGCCTCGTGCTTTGCTGCCTGGCGGCTGCGGCGCTGCGCGATGATGGCCGCAGCGGCAGCCGCGGGATCCTGGGCGCTGGCGACTGCAGATTGCTGGCGCTGTGCAGGCGCGGTGGACTGCCCTGCGGGTGCCGAAGGCTGCACGCCCGTTGCCGCTGACGCGGCATTGGGCAGCTGACCAGAGGCTGCCGCTGCAGGCGCCGAGCCAACGATGAGGTGCGCACACAGGATTTCCAGGAGCAGACGCGGGGACGTCGCGCCACGGAGGGAAGACACGCGCTCGTTGACGGTTTCCGCCAGGTAGGCTAGCTGCGGGCCGGAGAAACGCTGCGCCTGGGCGGTAAGGACCTCCCCGCGGTCAGTCGGCGCAGAGACCAAACCTTCCTCGAGTGCAGAGGGGACGGCCTGCAGGATCATCAAATCCCGCAAACGATCCAAGAGGTCAATGGCGAAGCGACGGGGATCGTGGCCGGCCTCAATGACATCGTCGACAAGCCGGAAGAGCCCAGCCTTATCCTGGTTCGCCAGGGATTCAACCGTGTTATCCAGCAGGCCCACGTCCGTGACACCCAGAAGTGGACGGGCCACATCGTAGGTCAAGCCATCGGGACCCGCGCCCGCCAACAGCTGATCCAGGATGGACAAGGTATCGCGCGGCGAACCCCCGCCGGCCTGGATGACCATGGGGTATACGGTGTCATCCACGTGGACGTTCTCCGAGGCCACGGTGCGCTCCAGCAGCCCCTTCATCGCCGGCGGGGTCAACAGACGGAAGGGGTAGTGGTGGGTACGCGAACGGATGGTGCCGATGATCTTTTCCGGCTCCGTCGTGGCAAAAATGAAGATGACGTGTTCCGGCGGCTCCTCCACCACCTTGAGCAAAGCGTTCGCACCGGAGGCGGAAATCATGTGCGCCTCATCGATGATGAAGATGCGGTAGCGCGATTCCGCCGGCGCGTAGTAGGCGCGATCACGCAACTCACGCATATCCTCGACACCATTGTGAGAGGCGGCGTCGAGCTCCGTGACATCCAAGTTGCCCGGCCCGCCAGGGGCCAGCGAGACGCAAGAGTCACACTGCCCGCACGGCGTTGACGTTGGCCCCTGCTCACAGTTCAGTGAGCGAGCCATGATGCGCGCAGACGACGTCTTTCCGCAGCCACGCGGGCCGGAAAAGAGGTACGCATGGTTAATGCGCCCTGCGTCGAGGGCAGCGGATAAAGGCGTGGTGACCTGCTCTTGGCCTACCACTTCCGCGAAGGTTGCTGGACGATATTTCCGGTAAAGAGCCACGGTTAGTCAGTGTAGCGTTTCATCCCGACACGTCACTCCGAGCGCTGCCAATCCAACAGATCGATGCCCTGCTCCGCCACCGCCTGTTGTAGCGCCGGCACGCCTTCCTCGACGGCATAGGCATACTCGGCGTCGCTCAGCATGAGCAACTGGCACACCAACGTCAGGCGGCCCTCTTCCGCCACCTGCGGGGTCTGGCCGCCCCACAGGTACGGGGCAATGAGCATGCCGTGGCGCACGTTCAAGTGAGCGAAGCGCTCATCGTCTTCGCCAAAGAGTTTGGGCAAGAGCAGGCCCGGTTGCGCGGGCAATAAGCCTGCGGCTTCCGTGAGCAACGCTGCCGCAGCGCTCACTGCGGCAGCCACCTCCACCTGCCCGATGCGGGCGACGGTGAGGAGCTCACAGCGCACGTCGATGCCCTGCGCGGCGTGCGCTAGCCCGGTGTCGACGGCAGCAAACTCACACGTGACGGCGAGGGACTGCTCGCCCTCCAGCGAGGCTAAGCCCAGGCGCTGCCCCTCGACGTTTTTAAACTCGAGGTCAGCCGGGATGATTTGGTCGAGCCAGTAGGCCGTCTCGTCGGAGTTGATTGCCTTATGCCCCCAGCTTCTCCACTGCGGCGAGCAGCACACAGGTAGCCACGCCATCCATGGCTGCCTCGACTTCTTCCTGTGGGGGCAGGGACGGAGCCAGGCGAATGTTGTGGTCCTTGGCGTCCTCGCCGTAAGGGAAGGCAGAGCCGGCCTGAGTCAGGAGGATGCCGGCATCGCGGGCCAGCTCCCACACACGGGTCGCGGTGCCGTCCATCACGTTGAGGGAGATGAAATAGCCACCCTTGGGGTGGGTCCAGTCCGCGATCTCGTGATGGGTGAGATTCTTATCCAGGATGCGCAGAACCGACTCGAACTTCGGCGCCAGCAACGCAGCGTGGCGGCGCATCACCGCGCGCACGCCCTCGGCGGAGCCGAAGAACTCGTAGTGTGCCAGCTGGTTGATCTTGTTCGGACCGATTCCGCGAATGCCGGCGTGCTCCAGGTACCACTCGAGGTTGTCCTCCGAGGAGCCGAAGAAGCTCACGCCGGAGCCAGCGAAGGTAATCTTCGACGAAGAAGACATGGCCCAGAAACGGTCCGGGTTTCCTTCCTGTTCTGCAATCTCCAGGATCGGCAGAATCTCCGGGAAGTCCTCAGTCAGCGTGTGCACGGCATAAGCGTTGTCCCACACGATGCGGAAGTCCGGTGCGCCGGTCTCCATCGCTGCAAGGCGGCGGGTCTTCTCTTCAGAGATGACAGCGCCCGACGGGTTGGAGAACATCGGCACTACCCACATGCCCTTTACTTGCGGGTCCTTGGCCAGCTCCTCGACTGCTTCAATGTCCGGGCCGTCTTCTTCCATCGGCACCGAAATCAGCTCGAAGCCGAAGGACTCCGTGATGGCGAAGTGACGGTCATATCCTGGGGTAGGGCAGATCCACTTGATGGTCTCTTCCTTGGACCACGGCTTCTCAGAGCTGTTAGTACCGAAGGTGTAAGCCCACAGGATGAGGTCGTACATGATGTTCAGGGAGGAAGAATCCGCCGCGATGAGGAGCTCTGGGTCCATATTGGTGAGCTTGCCCCACAGATCGCGCAGCTCCTTGATGCCCTTTTGGTTGCCGTAGTTGCGCAGGTCATTACCCGCGGCATCGGTGTAGTGACCACGCCCCGGCAGGACGAGCAGATCGTTGGACAGGTCAAGCTGGGCCTTGGACGGCTTTCCTCGGGTCAAGTCAAGATCCAAACCCTCAGCCTTGAGGGCCTCGTAGTCCTTGCGTACCTGCGCGGCAAGCTCATCAAGCTCGGACTTTTCAAGATTAAGAAGAGACATCCGTCTTCCTTCCGGGACGTAGTGCGGGCATATGGCAACCATACTAACGCCCCGTCACATCCCCCGTGTGAAAGCACACAAATAAAAAGGGGACCCCGCGCACCCGCCAGAGCCTCCTGACCCTTGCTGCATTCCTGCCCTGGGGGAGTTCAGAGGATGGACGCCACGCGGAATCCTGCGGTCTAGCCTAGCGCGCCTTGCGTGCCGACGCCAAACCGCTCCCCCACCACCCAGCTCCCACTCCGCTTTCCAGCCCGGCCTACATCTCAACCGCCTCACATCCCCAAGTTCTTCGCGCTGACCTGGCGATTTTGCTTCATTAGGGGGCTCATGTAATGTTTTCCAGCGGAGGATTCGACTAGCGGCCTATGTCACACGCCTGGAACGCGTGCGGGAGTCACATCCCTCAGGGGTTCAAATCCCCTATCCTCCGCCATTGGGAAGTCCCCCGGATGTCATCATCCGGGGGACTTCTTCTTTATCTCGAAGCCAACCCGTTTCACCACGTATAGAACTCCAGAATGTTTCCGTCTGGATCCGAAATGTAGGCGGAATAAGAACCCCATGGCATTTTCTTGGGTGAGGCAGAAGCCTCACGATAGGAATCTGGAAGTTGGCTCCAGTACTCGTCGACGTCCTCGACAGAGAATTGGATTACGGCTCCGCCGGGGGTTGCCGGACTCGTGTTAGTGGCTGAAGCAAAAACTGAAGAATCGAATACGCCAATTACGCTGTCATCAAACGACACTTCAAAATATCCTTCTTCAGCAGACAATGGCTTTACTTCGGAGTTTGGAAGTTGATGGTAAAACTCCCATGAGGCTTCGATATTGCGGGTCAAGAGTGTCAAATGATCGAATCGCATGATTGGCATAACCTTTCTCGCTGGACCAAAGATTTGTTGCGATTATTCCAAATCCCCTTTGCACGTGTGCGGTTTTAGAAATCGAGGCTAATGGATTCTTCATGCGATGACATGAAGCCTTCAAGCAAAGGAACCAAAGTAAAGGCACCATTTGCGGGGATCGATCCGAAAAACCCCTAGTGATTGCATGCTAATCTTTGCATAAGGTGTCAGTACTTTGGTTCCTTTGCGGCTGGGCACTCGAGCTGGGCACCCCATCGAACGCTCACAGCTGCACACCCCTACTCGAACTCGGGAGCCTCCACGCCGTCTTCCTTAAGCCACTCCACGTGTGGCGGGGTGTTCATGCCCCACTCGGTGCGGGCAAGCAGGAAGGCCTCGTCCACCTCGGTCTCGTCATAGCCGCCATCGCGCAGGTACTGGCGGAACCCGTTGGGGCCCGGTTCTTTGATCCACAGCCACACGTAGTCATCCAGCGTGCTATCACCCAGGATGTCCTCCATGCCCGTCGGCAGCAGCTCACGCCCGGCGCGCACGCGCTCTTCTAGATCCTCTTCGAAGAAGTCGTAGAGGTAATCCAGGCCGTCTTCCAGCTGGGCATACTCAAAGGCTTCCATGCTGCTCCGATCTACACCGTTCCATCCCAGACAAAGGGCTTCCGTGAAAGCTTATCGGGGATAAAGCGTTCGAGGAGGTCCGCGGCGGTGCTAATCCCCTCGGCGTCATAGCCCAGCGAGCGCGCGAGTAGGCGAATCACATCGCCCATCTCCCGCCCTGGCTCCGCGAGTAACTGGCGGAGAGTCACTGCCCCATCGCGCTTCGACAGACGGACGTTATTCGAGTTGAGCACGAGCGGAACGTGGACAAACTCCGGCTCCGGATAGCCCAGTAGGTGTGCCAAATACGCCTGGCGCGGGGCGGAAGACAACAAGTCATCACCGCGGACTACCTGATCCACGCCCTGGAAGGCATCGTCAACAACAACCGCCAGGTTATAGGCCCAGTCCATACCCTGATTCGGATCAGCCGGAGGCTGCCCGCCGCGGCGCAGGATGAAATCATCGACCTCACCGGTGTACTCGCCGGCGAGGGCATCGTGGATGGAGAAGGAGGAGACGTCGGCACGCAGGCGTATGGCAGGCACGCGGTTCTGGGCGACGAGCTCGGCGCGTTTGGCGGCCCGTTCATCGTCGCTAAGCGCGCGGCACGTTCCCGGGTACTGCCCCGGAATGGCATGTGGGGCGCGGGAGGCTTCCTGGATGTCTTTGCGCGAGCAGTAGCACTCGTAGGTGGGCAGCTGGGCCAAGGCCGCCTCATAAGCCGCATAACGATCCTGCTGGTAGATGACCTCCCCATCCCAGTCCAGGCCGAGCGCGGCGAGGTCCTCCAACTGGCGCTGCGCCGACTCCCGGGAGGAGCGCTGCGTGTCAATGTCTTCCACGCGCATGAGGAAACGGCGCCCGCTGCTCCTAGCGTAGAGCCAGGCCAGTAGCGCCGTGCGAAGGTTACCCAGATGCAGATCGCCGGACGGGCTCGGGGCGTAGCGCCCGGCGGGGCTGAGAGATTCCATGCCCACCAGTCTACGAGGAGGCCCGCGCGCGTCGGAGTCCTCTACTAGAATCTCCCCCATGGCTTCTGACGCGACGTATCCCCTGCTCGATTCTGCCGACGCCGAGCGCATGCTCGCCTATGCGCGCGCCCAGGCGCCGGGGCTTTCTCTTCCCACCGTTGAGTCCGCCCACATTGATAAGCAGATCGACCGCGTGCTATCCGATGACGCATTCCTAGGCTGTGCAGAGGATGCCGTCCCTGCGGCCCACTACCTGGAGGCGCGGGAGACACTTCGCGTGGCTGCTGGCACCATCGAGAACATCGACGATTCCCTCACCATTGCCTCGATTGGAGCGCTGACCGGGCAGCCGTCTCTCGTAGCTACTGGCTATACGCGTGTGGCCCGCGCATGGTTGGACAACGACAACACCGAAGAAGCAGAGAAATTTGCGGCCAAGGCAGCAGCGGCTGGTGACGACACTGCGCTGGGCGAGATCGCCGCAGCCCGCACCGCGACCAGCCACAAGGATTTCTCCGAGTCCGCCCCCGCTAGCGAAAATGCATCAATCAGCCCCGACAGCACGACGTCGCTCTCGGATCTGCAGGAGCTTCTGGATTTCGCAAAGAACGGCGATGCGAAGGCGCATGCGGCCGACTTCGTGGCTGTCAACGATGCTGTGACCGGAGGCAAATTCGACGGAGCGGGTGCCACGATGGCCGCAATCCTTCAAGCCATCCTCGAATCGGCCGTGGGCGCACTCTGGACATCTAACTCTGCCGCCGACTGTGAGCGCGTAGCTGCGCAGTCCTTCACCATCCTCTCCAACGCACGCAGCGACGAGGATTACCAGCAGCTCCCAGCGCCCATGCTGGCCCGCTTCTACAGCGATGCCGCACAACACTCCCCTGACGATGTAGAGCAGCGCGTAGCCTGCTTTGCCGCCGCTGCCCGCGAGTACCAACGTTGCGGCGACCTGGACGGTGAGCTGCACGCCCTCCTCAAGACCGTAGCCCTCGATGTTCGCCACCGCGATCCGGAGGAAGCCTACGACATCCTGGCCTCACGCTATGTGGACTCCACGAAGCTCAAGAGCCTCCCCGTAGCCGCCAAATGGACCATTCTGTATTCCGAGAGCCTGCGCACGCAGGCTCAGGACATGTTCAAATCCACCCAGGTGTTGCTCGACTTCTTGGAGAAGCACCCCGCTTCCCAGGCCACGACGCCGTCGGAGCAAAACGCCATGGCAGAGGTAGCCGAGCTTCTTGGGGATCGCTACACCGCCGCCAACGCGGCAGACCGCGCGCGCAACATGTATCACTTTGCGTTTAATCTGTTTGCCGCAGCGGGCAATTCCCGCGCGCTCGAGGAGCTGCGCAAGAAGGCCTAGGTTTGTGGCGTTTGTCCACCGAACCACTGCCGGTTCGCCGGCAACCACAGCAGAACGATGACTGCCGCGGAGACGATCGACGCGGGCATCACCGAACTCAGTGGAATGAGCAATACCACGATGGCGCTGATAGCGGTCAAGGCAATCCGCGCCGACTGCTGCGCGTGCAGCACATAGGTCGTGATGACACACACGAGAAGGACCAGCACGCCCAGCAGCACGCCGAGCTCCGTGGAGAGCTGGTCCGTGCGGCTTACCGCCGCCGGGCTGTTTTCAAAGGCCACGAGCCGGCAGATGTTGTAGACGGCGTAGCTGGTGATGAAGATCTCCAGCACCGCTGCGACCTTCAGCGGCCACGGTGCCCACTGTGCCTTCATATCGGCGGCGCGGCGGGCCTGGCGGACGGTGTCGCTGACCTGCCCATAGCGATAGTCCGGCGCGGTCCCGGCAGGCGGGCCAGGCGGTGGTGTTCCTGAGGACTGCGGGCTGCCGAAGGTCATGAGACGTCCTGCACAAAAACGCCGCGGCGACTGAGCAGCCAGCGGATGGGATCCAGCACGCGATAGGGTGCAATGCCGCTGCGCGCCAGCTGGCGGCCCGTCGGGGCCTCCCCCAAGGCGGAGACCACGAAGAAGCTGCCATCGCGCGGCGCGGCTGAATAGAGCTTGTTGATCAGGTCATTAGCACCCAAGAAGCGCAAGAGCGATTCCGCTTCGAGGTGAACCATCCAACGGTCCGAATCGCGGAAATTCCACCCGGTGTCGCGGCGGAAGGCAGCACCGCGGTTGGCCATGAGCTTCTTCCACCGCACGTCATCCACCTGCTCTAGCTTCTGCACCGTGTCAAACTTCGAGATGGTCACCGCGAGCGGCGGCGGGGTATCCGTATCGAGCAAATCCAGCAGGTTATCCAGGACCCGCAAAGAGTCCGCGCCCAGCTCACCAATGTTGGGAATCAGGCCGTGGATAAAATCCTGAATCTGCTGCACGCGGAGCGGATCGAAAAGGAAAATCACCAAATCCGCGTGCGAGAAGAACGCCAGGTTCTCCCGGTCCGCCTCGTTTTCCGGAGGGTTCTCCAAGTCCTCGCCCGCCACGTCACGGAAGACCAGGTAATTCATGCGCTCGCGGCCCTGCTCATCCGGCCACTTACCGAGTTCAAAAATCAGCGGATCGCGCTGGTAGGCGTCGGTAGCCACCGCACTTGGTGTGGGGTCCATGGCACGCATCTCCTCAAAGAGCGGCCGCTCATAAACCTCCGCGTAACGCTCGCGCGTGGATTCATCCGCCGCTTGGACGGAGCGATTGTGCTTGTGCGCCAGCTGTTTGAGCTGCTTGATCATCACTGCGGTGTAGAGCGACTTACCGGAGTTACGCGCACCGGCCATGGCCACGCAATGCGTCACGGCGTCGGTCCATCCCTGCGGCAGCTCGCGGTTGGTGTACGGGCTCACCGTCACACCATCCTCGAGCGGTTTAAAGGTCCACGGACAACGTGCCTGGCTCATTAGTTCCTCTCTTTCAGCATGGCGGTGACGCGATCGGTCAGTTCCGAAAGCTCCGTGTTGGCGCCGGTATCGAGCTGCTTGACGACGTCCCCGTCGATCACCGCGTACGCCACATGAGCCGGGGTTCCGTTGATGTGCGCAAGCTCCAGCTCCTGGCGCCCGATGGCGCTCGTGATGAGCACGACGGTGGGAACTTGAGTCTCCAGCATTGAGGCCACGGGCGAATCGGTGACGTAGATGGCGAGCGAGGCCGTGGAAGCCACCGTCGGCCCGCGCCAGGGGCGCTGGCCGACGCGCTCCGCTCCGTTATCGATAACGCCCGCGATGAAGCGCGTGAGCTCGTCTACCTTGTGGGTCTCGATGCTGTCCTGGCCGTCGGTGGCGCGGAAGTGCCGGAAGGCATCGGAGAGCGCATCGATGTATTTGGCGGCCGCCTCAACGATCTTTGGGGTGACGTTGACCTGCATGGAGGCGGAACCATCGACGACCACGGTAACGGCATCGAGGCCAGCGACGTCCAGCTCCGCGCGGCGCATCTTGGAGCGCACCTCGCGGGCGGAGTCGGTAATTCCGGCGCCCTCGGTCGTGCCGAATGCCTCCAGACGGTAGCTGCCGGATTCCGGGGTGACCTCGGCGAGGCGCTCGGCGGAGTCCTCGGCGGCGTCGATAAGCACGCGCGGGAAAGTCACCGAATCGCCGGCGTTGCTCACCGTCAGGCGCACCTCGCTGCGCAGACCAAACGTCCCACCCCGCTTGGGGCGCACGACGACGGTGGCGCGCTCGGACAGGGAGTGCACCATCAGACAGAGGTCGTGGACGCGCACGGCGTCAACGCCCTCCCCCAAGATCGCCAGTTCCATCGAGGCGCCGCCGGTTCCCATCTCGAAGGCTTCGACGCGCAGGATGCCGTCTGAGCCGATGCGGCGGGACTCGCCGTCCCGCAATGTGTATTTAGCCATGACGCTTCTTTCCTTCTCTTACCTTCCGTGGAATCCCGTGTTTCGCCCGTGCTCACCGAGAACGCTGGGAGGTAGTCCTCGGTCTGACCACGCGGTGCGCTGTGCAAAGGGTGTTGGACCCGGTTGCTGCTGCATGGGGGCTGAGTGCTCCCCAAGCAAGCGCGCCGTAGCGTCCAGCAACATGGCGACGCGCCCCGTGGCGTAGCGCTCGCAATGCTCCAGCGCGATGACGCCCGCAAAATGCGTAGCGGTGAGGTACCCAATGTGCTCGAGTTCGCGGTTCTCCCAAGGCTGCAGTGCGTCTTCTGCCAAGAGGTTGAAATCCCGCGGGAAGTAGAAAACCCAGGAGGCAACAATCGCGGACATCAGCAGCTTGTCCATCCCCTCACCCAAGGAGGATTTGTCGAGGTAGGCCAACTGGATTGAGCGACCACGGTTAATATCCAAGTGCTCGATCCACCAGCGCGGATCGAATTCCCTGAGCTTACGTTTTTCCTCCGCAGTAAGCCGAGGAGCGAAAGCATTCAACTCCCTTGAGCATGCATCGCAGCGCGAGACTTCCTCCGCGTCCACTTCAGTTTTTTCAATAGTTACTTCACTAGGTTCAAAGGGATTCTCCATCTTCAAAGCCATATTCTGTGGACCCCTATTGTCTTTCGACAACCGCTCTAGCTCAGCTGCTTCGTGCTCTTCGAATGGAGACTGGTCGAGAATCAAATCGCGTTCTTGATTCGTCCACAGATTTTCATGGTCCGCAGGTGAATTCTGTAATTCACTCTCATATTGCCTTCGCATGGGATCAGGATGCCCTTGACTATTTTCGACAGACACTTGCTTAACCACCATTTTCTATCTCCGTTGAGTATTGCCCGGAAACTTGAATCCCATTAGGCCAAAGGCTTCAGCGCCCTGTTCCCTGGAATTCGAGAAATGCGAGTTCTGTTGAAGGGCTTGGTTGCGGAATCCGTTTTCTCGCTGTGACATCTTGACGACGACATCATTTAGCACTTCCGCGGCCAGACCTTGAGCATGCCGTTCTGATTTTTGTAGTGGAAATACTCCCGAAAAAAGGTCCACTGTGAGATTAACGATGTGTTCCAAATCAGAGCCACTCCACCTTCTTAGAGCATCAAAAGCAAGAAGGTTGAAATAGGGCGGGAAATAAAGCGCCCAGGATGCCACGACCGCAGCCATTAGCCGTTTGTCTAAACCACCAGACAAATCTCTCATATCCAAATACGCAAGCTGAATTGACCGACCAACGTTCGTACCAAGATGCTGAATCCACCAGTACGCATTGAAGTGCACTAAATACTGGTACTCATCTCCGCTCAGCGATGGGACGAAGGCGTTTCCTCCATTGCTTACGGGGCGTGCGTTAGAAGCTACGTCTCTCCCATCAGTGTTTTGCACCTCCTGAGGATTAGCCGAACTATCTGCCGGGTTTTGCGCGATTTCTGAATCAACTGATGAGGCGCCTGCCTGAGCAAATGGGTTCTCCTGCGACGTGCTCGGCTCAGGCGCATCGAGGGGATTCGTCGGAATAGCCGCAGAGCCATGACCCGAGAGCGCAAAAGGTGAGGAGTCTGCAACAGGCGCTCCGAAATCAGCCGGATCCTTGCCCCAGGAATCATCAAAGCTCGGTGTGGTGGCCTGCTCGGGTGTGCTGCTGGCCGCAGCACCCTGCTCAGCCTGCTCCTCCTGTGGCTCCGGGGCCACAGCCTCAGCTTCTTCCGCAGCACGTGCTTCATAAGCGCTGACGTCTGGCAGGGCTTCATCAAGCGCAAACACGACTGGATTGCCGGGGATAGCCGTCTCCGCTAGACGCTGCTTTTCACTCGGCGGCACCACGAGCATGGTGGATGTGCTCAGCGGGAACTCGTTGATGGCAGCTGCCTTCTCAAACGTGGAGAACCCGAAACCGTCCTCTCCCACCTCGCGAGCGGTGGCAGCAATCCACAACGCAGCTTGGTTGTCGGGCGCGACGAGAATAACTAAGCCATTGCGGGAGTTCAACACCGTCGCCATGGCAGAGACCAGCGCGCGGTTGAAGGTTGGGTTCGGGTTCGGGCTCACCGCTTTGAACGGCGCGGGAAGCTTGTCCGGGTGGCGGAACTCCCCATCGAGGAATTCCTCCAGCAGCACATCCGAGTGCAGCGGGCCGCGCGCCGAGATCTCCTCCGGTATCTGCACTTTATCCACCTCATAGATGGAAAAGGGCGCTGGAACGTCAGGAGAAAACAGGACCGTCGCCGGTGCCGGCGGGGTTCCTGTGCGCGAAATCGACGTGTAGGTGAAGACGTTGCCGCCGCGGCCGGTCGCATCCAGCCCGGCAGGGACAGACACCATGGTGACCCACTTTTCAGCCTCAGGAGTCAACGCGAAAACCGCGGTACGGCGAACCAGCTCCGCGCGCTGCTGGGCGGAGGGAAAATCCGGGATCGTCGTGCCGTTGTTGAGCGATGTCGGTACGAAGGACACCAGCTCGGCCAACTCCTCCTGGGTGATATCGCCGGCTTTCTGCCCTACTCCCCAGCCACCGGCGCGGCCGTTGGCGCGGGAGAATGATGCATAGCTAAATGCGCCGCCCATACCTACTGGCCCCCTTGGTAGTACTGGTCCTGGCTGTAATCTAGACCGTAATTCTGCTGGTCATAGCTCTGCTGTTCATACTGTTGCTGACCGTAGTTCTGGTCATAGTGGGGAGCCTGATTCTGCATTGGTGGGTACAGCACCAGCCTGTAGGACACATCGCCTTCCACCACCACGGCTTTATCCAGTGCGCTCAGCGTGGGGGCGGGGTCGCTGTAGCTTTCGGAGAAACTGCTGAAGGCATCCTGCCCGCCGAAGCTATCGAAGGAACTATCAACGTGGCTGTCAAAGCCCTCAACCGCAAAGAGGCGGATAAAGCCCCCGCGCTGGACGTGCTCACCAATTGACACCGTGAAATCCGGATGCTGCCCACGCATCGGACCTAAACCATGAGCAACGTGCGTGGTGCTCTGCAGGTTGGTCTCCACGATGCCAAGCGCCTCGCCGTCTTCGGGGAAAAGCGGCAGACGGTCAGCACGGTAGACCACCTGGCAGGAGAACTGGCGCTTATCACCGTTACCCAAGCTCCAGAGGAACACCCGGACCTGGCCTTGGGAGTAATCGACCTCGAAGTCATACGTCACCGGGCGCAGACCCTCGTACTGAATCACACGTTCTTCTCCCTCGGTGCGCTTACCGGCGAAGACCGCATAGGGCCGCAGCCGCACGGTATCGCCGTGCTGATCCAGGTGCAGGCGGATACCTCCCTGGAGGTCGTAGTCTTCCTCACGAATCTGATCGTGCTCGCGGTTGGTGGAGTACTCCACGGCGGTCGCGCCCTTCGGCCAGTCGAAAGTAACGAGCTGGCTATCCACGCGTTCAATCAGCCGGAACTGGTCATCCTCGATGGACTGCACGCGCTGCAACACCTTGGATTCACCGACCCAGGCATCAGCGTCGTTGAAGTTCACTGGGGTGATATAGACCTCGTACCAATCCGGCGGCCACGGCACCGTCGTGGTTTGGAAGGAGCCCGGCTCAGACACGCCGCGGGTCTCGCTGATAGCACTCGACAACGCACTTTCGACATACGTCTTCGGCACCGCCGACGTACGCAGATCCGCCTGCGGGGCGGTCGGCGTGAGATAGATCTTTACCTCACCGGTCTTGGGCGAATACCAGTCCACCTCAATGGAATCTTGGCCATAGTCGCTGCGCCGCTCGCAGCGTGAAAGCTCCAGTTTTTCAAGCTCGCTAGCCAGCTTCACCGAACGCTGAACGGCAACCTCGTCCTGGCTCTGCTCGGTAGCGCCGTGAAACTCCGCTTGGCCCAGCAGGGAAATGACCACGGTCTGCCCGGCTTCCTGCACCGGAATGGTGGCCTTGCGCCCGCTGCTATCCACGTCTTGTTCGAAGCGCGGTGACAGCTTTTCCTTCTCACTATCCCGGCACGCATAAACCATGGCGCTCGAGTGCCCCGGCAGCAGGTCCCAGGACACTTGGATAGCACCCTTGATAGTGGAAACCTGGACGTTGACCGGTGGGAAAACCACGCCGGTGTCTCCCATAAAGACCGGCTGGCTGTTGATGAGCTCACGAAGGTCCCGGCCCTTGTAGGCCCACACCGCGTAGTGGCGCAGACCTGCCTCGCCCGGGGTGTGGTCACGGTAGGCGGTTCCCTTGGTGTAGACGAGGGTGTCGCCCGCGTCGGGTGAGGCAACCATCTCAGAATCATCGGCTACCACTCGGTAGAAGACGACCTCATCCGGTGTGTGGTCCAGCTCGGGCCACCACAAGCGCACCGGATGGCGCTGGTCGGTGTCCTCTGGAACCGGTTCTGGTTCCACGCCATAGCCAGGCTCTTCTTGAGAATCCTGTTCCGGCTGTGCCTCAAGCGGTACCTCAACCTCGAAGTTGATGCCCGGTGGAACCCAGTCTGGTTCTTGGCGGTACTGATACTCCGCCCGGATACCGAAGCCCGGGATAGTGATGTAGTCCTCTTCGTTGACCTGAGTCTTTTGCTCCTCCTCAGCCTGCAGTGCTTCCCACTCAGCGAAGAAGTCGCGCGGACCTGCTGCCGCAGGCTGTGCCTTCTGTGACTGCTGTGGCTGGGGAAATGCCGGGGCTGCCTCCACTCGTGCCGCTTCTTCTCGCGCCGCGCGCTCGCGCGCGGCACGCTCGGCTTGAGCGGCTTCCTCCCGTGCTGCGCGCTCTCGGACGGCGGCCTCTTCTTGTGCCGCGCGCTCGCGCGCGGCACGTTCACGCGCGGCACGTTCTTCCTGCGTCACCGCAGCGTTGCGCGCCTCCGCGCTCAGCTCCGGATGCGTTACCTCTTCGCCGTTGAACGTGGCGGCGATCTGTTCAGCGAACTGCCTAAACGGTGCTGATACGGCGTCGCGCACATCATCGGCTCTCACGCGCTTGAGCTCGTGGAGCGTCCTCAGCTCACTCAGCGGCACGTCCGCAATCGAAGGTTTCGGGTTGTGTGTCATCAACGTTCCTTAAAGAGGTTCCGTCAGAAGGTTTCGTCGAGGTCTGAGAGGTCCGGGGCTGCCGGCTGACCAAAGAATGGCCGCGCGGCTGAGCCCTCGTTGTTCTCCTGCACCGGCGACTTAAAGTCCATGTGATTCGTATCATCCAGCTCATCCAAGGACAGATCCGAGGGCTGAGCAAAGGACTGTGCGCTGGACGACGCATCCGGAATCAAGTACTTGAAATCCGTAATCTTTCCGTACTGCACCACGGTCACAGAGCGTGAAAGCTGGCTGGTCAGCGCGGTCTGGCTGTCGACCTCCACGATGCGCGTGCGGGAGCCATCAATTTCGGTATAACCTTCAGCGCCGCCAGCGCTGGTGAGTGCGTTGGGGCTAAAGGCCTGGAGGGCTCCCTTTTCCTGGTTCATTCCGGCGAGGAACTCGGAGGTGCTCTGCACGCGGCTGCCGCCCTCCTCGCGGAAGGTCACGCGGCTAAGGTAGCGCTGCAGACTGCGGGTCATCCGCGGATCGGTGATGACCTTCTGCCATTCCTGTTGCTTCAGGTCACGGTCCTGCATGTAAGCGTGATCGAGGTTGCGCGACAGGTTATCCAAGGCGGTGCTGGATCCCAGTCCAGCCATGCCCCACATCTCATTGAGCGCCACGGCCGAGTGACCAGTGCGGTTGCGCTCGAAGGTGTTATTCATGTCGTCGAGCAGTGACTTAAGCGAACGGTGTGCCCATTCCGTCTGGTAGATGTAGGAGCGGATTTCATCCGTCATGCGCACGGCATCGTCGCGGTTGAGCACGGCCTGGGCAATGCGAGCGTTTTCTGGAAGACCCGCCTGCGGTGTCCGCAGCCGGTCGCTCGAGGTCTCCTTGCGTCCGAAGGGTGCGTAGATCGCCCGGCCCAGCAGAGCCGACCAGCTCAGGAACTGGTTGTAGGCGTTGGAAATGCGCGAGATCTCCGCGGAGGAGGTGGCCAGATTCTGTGCGGCAATTTCCTGATTGCGGTTGAGCAGCTTTCGCCTCTGCACGTAGTCAAAGATTTCACGCTGAGCCTTAGTAAAGACCGCCCAAGAGCAGATGAGGAAAAGCATGCCCGCCAGGATGATGCCCACGACGTACCACGGCCAATCGAACCACTGCGAATACTCACCCAGCGGCAAGTCTGGGTTGTAGCGCCCGGCCACCATGTAGGTCATGAGGGCAAGCGCCACGAAGAGCACGATCCACATCGTGCGCAGCTTCCGGGTCAGTGCTTTGTTCTCCGCGTTGAAATCACGCGCTTGGAAGTTATTGGCCAGCTCTTGCAGCTCGCGTGCTTTGGCGTGCGCGTCGCGGTACTTCTGCTGGGCATGCCCCAGCTTCTCCCATAGACCCTGGCCCACCTTCCAGGCGAAAGTGGTGCTGTTCTTTGCTCGCCACGAGGCGAACTCGCGCTTCTTGCGGCTCACCGCCTCGTTGCGGGTCTGCTGGCTGGTGTACTCGATGTCAGCGGCGAAACGCTCGGCACCTACTGGATCGAAAGGCGCGACGGTGGCTTGGGACTCGTGTGTATAGCCCAGCGTGCTGGTCATCAGCGGGTGGAAGCCTTGGAAGGAAGCGCTGACATCCTGCACAGACTGGCCACCGTATTGCACGATGTACATGTTGCCCTGGTTATTGCGCAGCCCCTTGGTGTCGATGCTCTCGCGCCACGAGCCATCGACCAAGCCGAGTGCATAGTCGTGATATGCCTCCCACGTGCGCGACAACTGCGGTTCCTGCCCCAAGGAAAAGTGCTGCTCCCGGGCGACCCGCATGGTGTGCTCGCTGGCTTGGCGCAGCTCTTCGACGCTCGTCGCGCCGCTACCCTTGCCGGAGTGCCCCGCCAAGACGACCTCCACGCTGGAGTCCTCGCCATAGAGCATCTTCTGCAGGAAAGTAGCCGCGTTCTTGTTCATCGCACCGCGCTGGCCCTCAACCCAATCCTGGGGCTTGCCCACCACCGTGGACCAGTACAGACGCAGATTATCCTTCAGTGCTGCCCAGCCGCTGACCTTATGGGACTGCAGCTCTTCATAGGCGGTCGGGGCGCTGACCAGCGGAGATATCTCCTGGTTGATGAACATCTGCGCGCACTGCTCCGTGAGCTGCTCCGGGTTGGCATAATGCACGGCGCGCGAAATGTTGTTGACCTGTGGCTGCGGCAGACGCTGGCCGGGATCGAAGACAGCCTTTTTCACCTTGTCCTCGATGTCATTGGCATCGATGGTGCGGTGGAAAGCGCGCACGAGACGGAAGCGTTGCCGGTCACCGGTTTCGATGACGCGGTGCGTCTCCGGATCCAACACCGCCGGTTCCGGCATGCCGCGCCACAGACCGAAAATGCTGGCCACGGCCGGGGCTGCGAACTGTGCCAGCTCGAAGCCGTCCGCGGTGCGCTTGATGGGACGGATGCGCGATGACGCCGGGGTTCCGCCCTCCTCCGGGGAGAGCACGAGGTTGCTCCAGCCCTGCAACGGGGCGATGTCCACGCTTTCGCGCGGGAGGGCGGAGAGCAGCAGGCGCACGCGCAGATTGGAGGCCTGGATGAGCCGCTGATCGACGGCGCTGACCCACTCCGTGAGCTTGTCGACGTCCTGCGGTTGTTCCGCGTCCATCGGGTCAATGGTGGCGAGGAGGACGTCCCCGCTGAAGCTGCGGAGGGCCTCGTCGAGCGTCGACAAGCGCGCCGTTCCCTCTTCCGTAAAGGAGCGCACGACGGCCCCACTGGTGGGGTGGGCATAGTCGATCCAGAGGAAGTTCTGCAGGAGACCAACCGCACGCAGATCGCTCAGGCGGGAGCGGATGTCATCCGCGGTGGCGCCGTGTCCAAAGATAATTACGTTCGTCATTAGAAGGTGTCATCCAGGTCGTTGAGGTTGAATTCCGGCGCGGTGGGCTGGGCGAAGCCTGACTCGGAGCTACGCACCTGCGGCTCCGGCTGGGCCACGGGATTCTCCGCCACCGTCTTAGCCTGATCCAGGTAGTTGCGGATGACCGGAACCATCGCGATGACGTCCAGCGCCAAGTCACGGTAGTACGGCGTTATCGAGGCAACTTCGCGGGAACGGATCTCAGCGAAAGGCTTTTCCTTCCGGCCCTGGCCCGGCAGAGCATTGGAGTGCCCCGGCACAAAGTGGTCTGCGCCGCGAGCAAACTTGTCCAGCTCGTTGACGAAAGTTTCGTAGCGATCCTGAATAGAAGTGCCTACAACTCCGCGGTTCGGGACGTCACCGTTAGCCAGGAACTGTGCCAGGCGATGCACCACTGGGTGCGTCGAGGCACCAGAGTGGGCGAAGTCGAGGCCGTCGTCGAAAAGCCCACGCAACAGTTGGTACGGGTACAGCGAGGAGGCGAAACCGTAACGCCCAGTTTCCTGAACCTTGGCGTAGGCGATGAAGATGGATTCCAGCACCGAGGACATCCAGTCCGACTTCTTGATCATGCGGCGTGGTGAGATGAGCAGCGGGTTCGGGAAGTCCACCCAATCGTTGACGCCGCCATCTGTGTCATCGAAAATGTGGGCCGCAGCGTTGGCGGCATCCGGGTTCGAAATGTAGACGCGGCCGGTGATACGCCCGATGATCCAGCCAGCCACCATGGCCTGGCGTTCCGTGTTCGTCAAAGGCAGTGCTGCCGGCAACGGGCGGGTGCGGCGCTCAGACCACCAGGAGCCGTCGAAATTGTCCTGCTTCTCAATGTCCTTGGCAATGTAGTTGAACATGGAGGAGAAGACGATCGGCGAGTAGTTCGGGTAGGAACCGAAGATCTCGATGTGCTGGACGTGGTCCGACATGTTGAGCGAGTTGCGCAAAGCTACGGAAGAAGGACCGTCAATCTCAGGGCGGCTCAGCACTGACTCCAGCTGAGCGGCAATGCCGGTCTCCGCAGAGCCCAGCTCCGCAAACGGGATATCGGAGAAGGAATAGGTGTACTGCACCGACTTGCCGTGAATACGCTGGACCATCTCATCGTTGACGGCAGCCAGCGGGCGGGCATAGCTCAGGGCCAGCTGGAAAGCCTCGATGAAGCGACGCTGACGCTCCGCGTGCTCGACCTCGTTGATGTCTGGGGTGAGCGTGAGATAGCGGCGCAAGTCCACCGAATTGAACTTCTGGAACTCGTAGTCGCGGCGATTAATCCACTGACGCGAGCGCTCAAGCAGATCAGTTGGGCGAATCTTCGCCCGGTAGTGCGCGCGCTGCGATTCGCGGGTTTCGCCGTTTTGCGGATGGCGCGAGAGGTACTTGGAAACCCAGCCGGCCCGGTTGGAGTAGGCATCGTTGGTGCGCTTCTGCGGCGCCAAAGTGTCATTCGGCGCTTGGGCCGCATCGAGCGATTCCCATTCGCCGCGGATGACCGCACGCACTGCAAAGGGATAGGCCTGCTCGTAGTTGGTGACATCCGCGGTGGACTGCTGGCCCTGGATGGTGCGCAGCATCTGGTCCCGGTAGTCCGAGATGAAGCTGTTGACGTCGGTCAACATGATTTCGTTCTCTGCGCCCTTGAAGCGGGATTCCACGACCTCATCGAGCTCCGTCGGCCACGAGTTGACCTCATCGGTGCGGACGTCAGCAAGCTTGTTGGTTTCTGGGCGCTTCGACACGGCTTTCTCCAACACCGCGTGGGCATCCCCTAGCTCGCGCTTGAGGTGGAAGAGGTTCTCATCGGCATAGTCCTGAAGGACGTCCTTGAGCAGGTGCGCAATCGCCATGAGGGCGTAGCTGTAGAACTGGTTGAAGTACAGGCCCATGAGCGCATTGACGGTGGGGGTCGGATCCGTCATCTGTCCCTTACCGGTCAATGGGCTGAGGATGGGATCCGCGCCTTCCGGCTTCGTCAGCACGCGGGTGTTTTGGTAGTAGCCGGAGTACTCCGCCAGGCACGGCAGGAGGCGGTCGGAGTTGGTGAGAACATCCGTGATCTTGGAGAGCATCTCGCGCACATAAGGCACGCCCACCGCGGCCAGCTCCGCCTCCACGGCGGCGAGCACGCTATCGCTGAAGAAGTTGGCGTAGCGGTAGACGATGTCATAGGCGGCATTGTTAAGAACAGATGCGATGGCCTGCTCGTTGCGCGGATCCGCCATGTTGCCCTCGAACTCTTCACGCCATTCGTTGACGTTGCGGCCCTGGCCTACGGGGATGAAGCTCTGCAGGTACTTCGTGGCGCTGTCTGCGGCCTGCTGGGCTTGACCGCCAAACACGCTGTTGAGCCAGTTCCACACGCTGCCGCTGTCGATCTGCCCGCCCTGCGCCCAAGAAGGATCGAGCGTGATGGAGCCGAAAGCATTGGGCAGCCGCTCCTCCAGCTTCTTGGCAATCTGCATCTCGCCGGCCTCGGGGTTTTGCGGGTCGAGGTGCCCGTTGAAGAGGCGCTCGAAGGCACTGCGCGCAAGGCGCTGGGAGGAGTACTCGGCGAAGCGATCGCGGCCCATCGACACCTGGGCATAACCCAGCGAACCCCAAGGCAGGCGACCCCACGGGGTTCCACCCGTCGGGCTATCCCAGCCGAAGAAGCGGCGGCCGCCGTCACCGGCCGGAGTGTTAGTCATTGCATAGGACACCAAGTTATCGCTGGCCTTGGTGGAGGCCATCAGTCCTGCCAAGGCTCGTCCCAGGCCACGGTAGATGGACATGGCGGAGCCGTCACCAAAGCGGGCGCTGGTGGTACCCATCTTGGAGCCGATCGGGAAAATACGGCTGAAGATCTGGCCCTCCGGCGGAGTACCCATGTCGAAGGCCTCAAAGACGGCGCGGTCATGGTCGCTGGAGTTGCCCATCTGCGCGGCGACGACTTCACCGAACATGGCGAGCGAGTTCGGCCACGCGCCGGCCATGTCATCTGCCTTGTTATCGGAGAAGATCTCCGGGGAGTACATGAAGACGAGCGTGCCCTGCGGGTTCACGTTCGGAATGGTGGTGAGCACACGGCACACGTCGAGGAACATCGAAGCACCTGCACCGCCTGCCATGGAGGAGACCACGAGGACAACCGGCTGTGAATCGCCGGTATCAGAGTCCAGCTTGGTCTGCTTGTAATTGAGGCGGTTGAGCTCCTGGATCGCCTCCTGCGTGAACATCTCATCCACCGCATCCTTGAGGGCCTGGCGAATCTCCTTCAGGTGCGGAAGGGTCAGCATGCGACCGATCGCACGGTACTGGCCGGCACCGTCAGCCAGCTTCACGTCATTGGTGGCGGGGTTGCGGGTGGCCCACGTTGCGATCTCCCCGAGCTTGCCGGAGCGGCCCAGGATGCTGGATACGCCTTCATCGAAGGTGTTGTAGTTCTGGCGCGAACCAATGCCCACGTAGTGGCCACCGTTCTGCGTAACGTTCGGCAGCTTTTGCGGGCCGGCTTCCTCTTCGAGCGGCACGTCGATGTTGACGAACTGCCAAGCCTTGGGCAGCTCGGTTAAGTCCGGGTCGATGCTTCGCAGCTCGGCCTTGAGCTGGTCCATCATGAACGCCAGTGTCTTGGCGCCGGAGCCACCGCAACCGACGACGAGGAACTTCTTCATCTCTAATTACCTTTCGAAGGGGAGGTTCGCTTCTGTTCTAATTAGGTTTGGTGTGTGATGCTCAACCGGCTTAGCCCTGGGAGCCGAATCCCGGGCTAGGGGGCCAGCCGCCATTGTTACCAGGGTTACCAGGATTGTTCGGTCGCTGCTGGCCTGGCTGGCCGAAACCGGAGCCTCCACCGAAGCTGGATCCGCCACCAACGTTGGGGCCACTGCCAAAGCCGGGGCGCCCTGGCCCGCCTGTGGGCCCTGGCTGGCCGTGATTCGGTGGACCGGATGGCTGGGACGGCCCAAAGCCTCCGTGCTGCGGCGGTTGCTGCTGCGCACCATTGCGGGGAGCACTCTGCGGGCCGCGCTGCGGCGTAGGTGGTTGGCCAGGGTGTGGTCCGCTCTGCGGGGCATTCGGCGGCTGTGGGCCAGGCTGGCCCGCCTGCGGCGGCGTCTGCGGCGGTGTCTGCGGCGGTGTCTGCGACTGTGACTTCTCGGCGGGGAATTCCACTTGGTCGAAGAGCTGCAGGGCCTGGCGGCTGATCTCCTTCGACATCTCGTCGTACGCGCTGGCCTGCGCCAACGTATCGACAGTCAGGACGATCTCTCCGGAGTTGCGGTCCTTCACGTTGCCCACGAAGAACCACGTGTTCTGCACAGCAAGTGGCAGCACTGCGCGGTAGCCGGACTTCTTGCCCTTACCGGAGATAGTGCCATCGCGCTGAACCTCCACGTGGGCGGCGGTAAAGGGGCTCAGGCCCATCTTTACCTTGGCGTCGTTGCCACCCAGGCGAACAGAACGTGCAGAGGTCTCAACCGGAACAGCACCCTGGAATTCATCCTTGGACACCGCAAATGGGCGGCCATTATCGGTACGTATGAGGTTCGCGCCATCGCGCTTGACCGGGATGGTCTTCGCAAACATGCGCGGCTTCTCCGGAATGCGGCCGCTAATCCACTTCATCAAGTACAGAATTCCCAAGGGGATCAGCAGCGCGAGCACAACCGCAAGGACGAAGGACAGACCGAACGCGGACTTGTTCAATGGCGCGCTCATCGAGCCCTGCAGCGTCAGCGGTAGCTCCAGCTGTTGGTTATCCTCAGCCGACTGCAGGTTAATCACCGGCTCCACGCGCAGCGGGCCATCCGCCATCTCCTCAACGCTCACCGTCACCGGGATGGTCGTCTTCTCATCCTTGGAGAGCTCCAGCGCGGAATCCTCAGAATTGTGCTTGGAGCTCACGGAAACGGAAGGTACTCCTGCGGGAAGCATGCCGTCAGCGGAATCCACGGTCTGGTCTGCTACCCAGACCTTGCCGGGACCGGTCACGGGAACATCGACGGTAATTTCCTTTTCCGTCATGGTGATCGTCTGCGCCGAGCCCACCGTCGGCATATTAACCGGGGTAACGGTCAGCGGCGTTTCCGCGTTGATGGGATCCAGCTTCGAACCTGGGCGCTCATCGGTGCCCTTGGTGGTGATCTCCACGCGCGTCACCAGCTGACCGGATGCGGCGTTTTCCACCTGGTCCAGGGGAATATCGACTGGCTGCCCATCGGTGATGGGCGCATTGTCCACGAGGGTAACCGGGGAGCCGTCCTCCGGTACGAACTCGGCGTGGAGGGTACCTTCGCCCTCCAGCGTGCGTGGCTCGCCCTGGCCATCGACCAACTGCCCCTTCAGGACCTGGTCCGAGTTGATGCCGCCTTCCACCTTGGAGCCGTCTTCCGTCTTGAGGTCTAGGTTGAGGCCCGGCACCATAACGACGGACGCGAGGTACTCGCCATCAGTTCCCTCAGCCACCTTGTAGCCAAAAGTCCAGGCGCCTGCCCAGGGGTCGCCGTCCTTCTCCATCGCGATATCAACCATGCCTGGAAGCTTGCTGTTCTCCGTCACGGAGACCTTCGCGCCGGCTACGTGAGTGGTATCAGGCTTGAGCTCAACGGTTTCACCATCGGGCCCAGTCAAGGTAGGGATGAGCTCTCCTTCCCCAACCGAGCTCTTCGGCACCGCCGACAATCGCACTGGGGACACGGAGTTATCGAGGACGAAATCGAATTGGTCCTTGAGGTTTCCCTCCTTGGTCACACCACCCGAGGTGGGGATGAGGTTACGGAAGGCAGCGAACAGCGCCGCTGGATCCTCACCCGCGTCGAAGAAAGCACCGTTGGGAGCGCCCTGGCCGCAGTCTTCGCCCTCCGCCATGCGGGTGAGCTGGCGGACCTGATCTTGTGCTTCCGCAGCCGGCACGAGGCCCACGTTAAAGAGGCGGATATTGGAGTTGCGGAACGCGGTGACAGAGGAATTTACCTCACAGAGCTTGTCCTGCGCTCCCTGGAGATCGTGAGCCTCGGCATCCGTGTAGTACTTGCCATCGGTAAAGAACACGATGGCGCGGCAGCTGCTGCCCTGGTGGGAAGCCAGTTCCTTGAGTGCTCCCTTGTAGGCCGCGCCATAGTTGGTCTCTAGATCCGCAACACGGTCCTCCTGTCGGAACTTGTCCAGTTCGCCTTTGAGAGCATCCCCGTTGCCGGAGACATTGGTCCACCCGCCATAGTCAGCTGGATCGCTGTAGTACTCGGAGCCGAAACCGGCGAGCTTGACGTTGATGTCTGCGCCATTGTCCTCCCCGAGGTTAGCCAGCTGCTTGACGATGTCCGCCGTGGCGTCAACGCGGAAAAAATCAGCATCCGTCGGCTTCGATCCCTCATAGCCAACCAGCGAGGCCGACTGGTCAAGAACGAACAACAGGTCCGCGGATTTTTCGCTGGCGATGCAGGAGCCAAAATCAGAGAGGTTCTTTTGCGAGACCTCAGAAAGCGCGGACTCGGAGCCGATTCCCTCAACGTGCTCCTGTGGCGGCGGATTCTCTCCGCCGTGGTCTTCTGGGTTCTCCCCGTTTTGTTCTTCCGGCTGGCCTTCCGATCCCTCTGGTGCAGGAGCCTCCGGCGCGGGGGCGTCTGGGGCCGGAGGAGCCTCCTGCGCCACCGCTCCCAGGCTGCCGCCGAATCCGGCGAGTGCCATCGCCGCGGACAGGGCAAGTACACGAGTGAGCTTCTTCATTAGACGCCAACCGCCTTTCCTACGTAGAAGGCGATTTCCACCGCAGCGACAATAACAAGGACAAAGCTCCCGCCCATGATGAGGCGGTACAGCAAGGTTTGCGTGGTGTCCTCTACATAAAACGTCTCAGCCTGGCGCTGCGTGTTCTTCAGCGTATAAATACCCAAAAGGATGAAGGACACGATTCCAGCCAGCAGCCAGCCGCCAATAGCCAGGCCAAAGAACAAGACCTGCGTAGGGGCCGCCACGAGCGGGGCGACAATCAACAGAATCAGCGCAATGACCGCAGATACGCCCGCTGCAATGAGAAGCGGCCACGGTCCCTTCGTGGGACCCGTGGGTGTTGCCACCTGGCGGCGGTAGTCCGGCGCCGGGGAGGACTGGCCGAAGCCATCCGGCGAGCCCGGCGCGCCGAAGGAGCCACCGGTACCCGAATCGGAGCCTTGGCCAAACCCAGAACCCGAGGAAGGCTTCTGTACGGGGTTCTGCGCAGGATTCGGTGCACCAAAGCCACCGAATCCGCCAGGTCCACCGGGCGCGCCAAACCCAGAGCCAGAACTGTTTCCGGACCCTGTGCCTGGCTGGGGAGCCCCCTGTGGCGGGCGCCCGCCGAACTGTGGTGACGAGCCTGGGGAACCAAACGTCATATCGATGACCTTCCCTAATGCGAAGTTGTGCCGCCGACTAGCCTCTACCTACTCCATCGAAAGGCGCAGAAGGCGAAAAAGACCAGCCGGAGGCTTAAGGACTAGAACCAAGGTAGCCGTGCCCCCTGACACGGCCTGCCCTTCAGTGGCCCGAAATTCGAACGCGCCCGAATTTCTTCGAGCGCACCGTGGCACAGTAGACAGGAAACGTGCAGGGAACACGAAAACACTGCAAGCAAAAGAATGCCACACTAGGAGCGTTTTTTCTGCCCACTTCACAGATCTTTATGGGTGGACTACCGGAACTGCCTCCCAGGAAGGTGCAGCTCAACTGCTCTTTCTTAAGGAACGAGGAGGAATGGGAGCACTCCCCGTCTGATGGGAATCAATTTCCCCATTTCTGCTTCCCCCATTTTCGTGGAAAGATGCTGAGCCATGACAACTCAATCGGCAACCGCAACCACCGCAAAGGGTGGCGAGAGCATCCGATTCATCCCGGTACATTCCACTTTGTACCCGTGGCTGGTCGCGGTGTTCGTCGTTACCTTCCTCATCTCGAACATCAACGCCACGAAGGGCGTCCAGCTCGGCCCGCTTATCACCGATGGCGCCTTCTTCCTCTTCCCCATCGCCTACATCGTGGGCGACGTTCTCTCTGAATGCTATGGCTTCAAGTCCACCCGCCGAGCCGTGTACATCGGTTTCGCCATGGCGCTTCTAGCCGCAGTTTCCTTTTATATTGCAATCTGGCTGCCCGCGGCTGATTTTTACGAAGGCCAGGAAGCCTTCGCCGCCACGCTCGGCCTGGTTCCGCAGATCCTGCTGGCTTCCCTCGTCGGCTACGTCGTGGGCCAGCTGCTCAATTCCTTCACCCTGGTGAAGATGAAGGCCCGCTCGGGCGAGAAGGGCCTCATCGCCCGCCTTGTTGCTTCCACCGTCGTCGGCGAATTCGGCGATACCCTGCTGTTCTGCGCCATCGCAGCGCCTGTCATCGGTATCGATTCCTTCAGCGGCTTCCTGAACTACGTCATCGTGGGCTTCTTGTGGAAGACCGCCTGCGAGGTCATCATGCTTCCACTGACCACGCTGGTTATCTCTTGGGTCAAGCGCCGCGAGGACTACGTGCCTATCGACGAGGCCGACACCCCTACGTCAGCGCCGTCTAAGTAGCAGCGACCCGCCCCGATCTTTCACCCCCTTAGCACGCACTGTGCTGAGGGGGACTTTTCACTCTTCCCTTCACTTGCCCCAATGAATACAATGTATTCACGATGGTTAAGGAGGAAATATGGCTACTTTGACAATTCGCATGGATGATAACGACGCGGAACTCGTTCGGAATTTAGCCGCCTTTGAAGGCCGGACGATATCTGATTTTGCCCGAGCAGCACTTTTAGAACGGGTCGAAGACTACTACGACCTTCAGGAACTGCGCGCAGCAATGGCAGAAGATTCTGGCGAACGGTTTAGCCTTGATGAGGTCCTCGAGGATCTCTAAAGATGTCGGAGGGAATCACTTCATATCACGTCGAATTCACTTCGAAAGCCCGGAAACAGCTAAAGAAGTTTGACCGATTCGATGCGCGAATCATCGTGACGTGGATCCAAAAGAACCTCGAGGGCTGCGAAGACCCTCGAGCTCTCGGAAAAGGATTGACTTCAAACCGTTCAGGTGAATGGCGCTATCGGGTCGGTTCTTACCGCATTCTGGCGTACATCCACGACCAGAAAGTAACGATTGAGGTATTCGCTATTGGCCACCGGAAGGACATCTACGATGCATAAGCATCTACGAGGTTCCCTCCTCCCCATCCTTGGCCTGGCTACAGCCTTCAACCTTGCGGCATGCTCGGGTACAGAGGAAGTCACCACGTCGTCTGAAACGACGAGCCACGCGGCACCGGAAACGACGGCGGTGAGCAGTGAGGCGTCGTCAAGCGCAGCACCCAGCACCACCCCTCCCCCGCTCAACCAAGGCCCAGCACCCGCTCTGACCGGCACGTTTGAGATGGATGGCCCAGCCACCATCACGGGCGCGACCTATGATTCGATGCCCTTCGTCCTGCCTCTCAACCCGGCCGGACCACAGGAGACCATGGTGCGCTGGGTGCAAGACTGGGGCGAGTCCCCCGCCACGGCAGAGCACGGCACCACCTACGTTTTGGGACACGCCTGGGGCCAACAGAAACTGGTGTTCAACCCCTTCTCCGAGGTGGTCACCGCCAACGTGGACCTGAGCAACCCCACCACCGTGGAGGGCCTCGAGGGTATGGAAGTGCAGCGCTTTACGACGCCCATCCTCAACGGCTCCCACATCCGCATGACCTCCGAGGGCGGTGCCGGGCGCGAGTGGATCGTGGATAACGCCTTCCTAGTTGATAAGGAACAACTAGGAAGCGACGCGGACCTGATGAATACCGAGGTTCCCGGGCGCATCGTACTCATCGCCTGTGCGGTAGACGGCACCACTGACTTGGAGTACAACGTCATCGTCACTGGTCACTTGGCGTAATAGCGCCCCATAAATTCATCGCGGTATGCCTCGTAATAGCCGCCGTCGATGGACTCCCGAATGTTATCCACCAGGCGGATCATGAACTCCAGGTTGTGGATGGTGCACAGCGTGCCGGCCAGGAATTCCTTGGCCTTGAGCAAGTGGTGGATGTAGGCGCGGGAGTAGTTCTCCGAGACGTAACCGCCAAACTCCTCGTCCACACCAGAAAAGTCGCGCTTGAAGCGCGCATTAGTGAGGTTCATGCGTCCGTCGAGAGTGTAGACGCCACCGCGGCGCGCCAGACGGGTCGGCGCCACGCAGTCGAAAGTATCGGCACCAGCCTCAACGGCGGTAAAAATATCATCCGGTTCAGAGATACCCAGCAGGTGCCGGGGCTTATCGACGGGCAACTCATCGCATACCCAGCCCACAATCGTGCCCAGGTTCTCCTTCTCCAATGCGCCACCGATGCCGAAGCCACCGAATCCTCGACGGCCATTTGCCTCGGCGCGATCGGAAAGCTCCACCAACCCGCGCGCGGCCTGGCGGCGCAGATCCTCGTATTGCGCGCCCTGCACCACGCCCCACAGGGACTGGCGCGGCTTCTGCGGGCCGCGGGCGAGCGTCAGTCGGTCGTGCTCATCCAGGCAGCGCTGCGCCCAGCGGCGCGTGCGCTCCACGGATTCCTCCTGGTAGGTGCGGGTATCTACGAGCGTGGTGAGCTCATCGAAGGCAAACATGATGTCCGCGCCCAAGCCATGCTGGATCTGCATGGAGACCTCCGGGGTAAAACGGTGCATGGAGCCATCGATGAAGGACTTAAAGTCCACACCGTCCTCATCCACCTGCGCCATGCGCTCCTTCTTGGCCGCACGGATATCGGAGTCCGTCAGGTCTGCCACGTCCATGGCGAGTACCTTTTTAAAGCCCACGCCGAGCGACATGACCTGGAATCCGCCCGAGTCGGTATAGGTCGGCCCATGCCAGTTCTCGAAGGTAGCCACACCACCGGCCTCGTCCACGATGTCGTGGCCCGGCTGCAGGTAAAGGTGGTAGGCGTTGGACAGGATGGCCTGCGCTCCGGTCAGGCGAATCTGCTCCGGGGTCAGCGTCTTCACCGTGGCCTTGGTGGCCACCGGGATGAACGCCGGGGTCTGGATATCGCCATGCGGTGTGTGAATAACACCGGTGCGGCCGTGCTTTCCCGGCTGCGCTGGGCCGCTCAAGTCCAGCTCCTTCTTCACGTCGAAGGAAAGGTCGGTCTCCAGCAGCGGCTTAGGGTGAGTCATAGGGAACTATTCTACGGGCTGCGCTGCCTTATCCTCTGCTTCACGGGATGCTGCTGCGTGTTTGCGCTCCCATTCTTCCTCGAGTGCGGTGCCCTCGATATCCAGCTGTGGGATCAGCTTGTCCAGCCACTTCGGCATCCACCAGGTGGTGTGCCCCATGAGGAACATCGTGGCGGGGACAAGCGACATGCGGACTAAGAAGGCGTCGAAAAGCACGCCCGCCGCCAACGCGAAGCCGAAAATCTGGATGAAGGGCAGGGGCTGGCTGATAAACGCCACGAAGACGGAAATCATGATGATGGCCGCAGCGGTGACCACGCGGACACCGGCAGTAAAGCCGGCGATGGTGGCCTCATCATTGGCGTTGTACTTGCTGTACTTCCCGCCGCTGCCCTGCGGGAAGCGGGAGAAGTGCTCGCGCATTCGGGTGACCAGGAAGACCTGATAGTCCATGGCCAGGCCGAAGGTCACGCCGATGAGGAAGATGGGCATGAAGGAAATCAGCGGGCCCGGCGCGGGCACCAGGCCGGTGAGGCCGTCCTGCCACACAAGCACGGTCAGGCCGAAGGCGCCGCCGACGGAGAGCAGGAAGCCCAGGCCCGCGACCAACGGCACCAAGATGGAGCGGAACACCGCCAGCAGCAGGAAGATAGCCAGGCCCACCACGATGGCGAGGTATGGCCCCATGGCCCCTTCAAGGCGTTCGGTGATATCGAGCTGCACCGCGGTCAGGCCCGTCATGCCGATCTCGGCGCCGGTAGCATCCTCCAGCTCCGCGCTAGCCGTGCGTAAGGCGGAGGCGGTGCCAATCGTGGCCTCATCCGTTGGCGCTGTGGTGGGGCTGACCATGATCTGCGCGGACTTCATGTCTTTGCTCATGCCCACCAGCTGGGCGTGCTTGACGCCGCCCACCTGGTTCAGGCGCTGCACGGAATAGATAAAGGAGGAAAGCGCGGCCTTCTTCTGCTCGTCTTCCTCGCCCTCCTGGCCCTGGATATAGGGCTGTAGCGCCGCGGATTCCGGGTTGGCGTTGGCGCCATCCACGATCACCAGGAAGGGGCCGTTGATGCCGGGGCCAAAGCCTTCGGAGAGCAGGTCCGCCGCCTTGCGCTGGGTGGTATCCGGGTTGGAGGTGGTATCCGCTGGCAGGGCCAGCTCCATGTGCAGGACCGGGGCGGTCAAGGCTCCGAGGCCGAGCACCACCAAGGCCATGACGATGCCAGGGGCGCGCTGCACCGTGCGCACCCAACGGTTGCCCATCGTTGCTTTCGTGCGGCGCGGGCGGCGCTTCGTGGGGTTGCCGGCCACGCCGGGGATGCGCCCGGCGAAGGCCTTATCACCGAGCAGGCCCAGCATCGCGGGCACCAAGGTCAGCGCGACGAGCACTGCCATGAAGACCGTGCCCGCAGCGGCCAGGCCCATGGCGGTGAGGAAGCTAATGCGCGCCACGAGCAGAGCGAAGAGCGCGATGAAGACCGTGGCACCAGCAAAGACCACCGAGGAACCCGCTGTGCCGACGGCCATGCCGGCGGCATCCGGCCCATCCATGCGGGAGCGCTCCTGCCGGTAGCGCGACATGATGAACAGCGCATAGTCGATGCCCACGGCCAGACCAATCATGACGGCCAGCACCGGGGTGAGGTTGTTGAGCTCCATCCAGTGGGTCGCGATCATGACGCCCATCGCACCCAGGCCCACGCCCACGACCGCGGAGATAAGCGGCATGCCTGCGGAGGCCAGCGAACCAAAAGTAATAATGAGGACGATAAACGCCACGGCCAGGCCGATGACCTCAGAAATCGAGTTGACCTGGATTTCATCACCGAAGCCCGCGCCGCCGGCCTCTACTTCCAGACCCACCGCACGGCCGATATCCATGGCCTCATGGACAACGTCTTTATCCGCTGGGTCTACCGAATAGGGGCTTTCCGCATCGAAGTCGAAGGTGGTGTAGGCGATGGTCTCATCGGCATTGACCATGGCCAGGTTGTCGGCATCCGCCCGCGCGGTCTCCTCCGGCAAGCCCATGGAGGTGAACTGCTCAATGACCTGCTGCTGAAGTGCTGGCGATACCTCAAGCGGGTTACCCCAACGCTGCTGGCTGCCCTCTGGGATATCAAGGCCTTCAGCAATGTGGTGCACCACGTCCTCGACAGCTTCTTTGTTCTGCGGATCGCTGAGCTTCTGCCCTTCCGGGGCCTTGAAGACGAGGTTGACCGACGGCGCATTGGCCGGGTTACCGTTCTCCGGGAAGAGCTCCACCGCGCGGCGGGTGGCATCAATAGCGGGCGTGCCGCTGATGGAGTACTCCGTGGTCATCGGCTTCATCAAGCTCAAGGTCGCTCCGCCCGCAGCCGCCACGATGAAGATCCAGGCGATGATGACCTTCCATCGGTTGATGTAAGACCAGCGGCCTAGGTGGTAAAGCAGCTTTGCCACGGAAATTCCCCTTCACATGCGCGATTATTGCTCGCGGAAGCTTTGGTGGTGGACACGAATGTGCACCAGTTTAACCAGTTGGACTGTGAAGCCCTAACGACATCACGCGCCCCAGCAAAGCACCACCACGTGGCCGAGAGTTAAGCAATCTCCGCTACGCCTGAGCCATATCTGCAGTACGCGGCGAACGCGCCACGGGCAAGGACGACGCAACAGCTGCAACTACCAACGCAGCTGCCAAGGCAACCGCCGCAACACCAGGATGAGAAGAAAGTGCCGCGAAAAGAATCATTCCAAGTGGGGTACCGGCGGTAAAGACCAGCTGATCCTTCGTAGCGAACTGATGCACCAGACCATCATCCCCCAAAGACTGCCCGAGAGAATCCCACGCAATGCCTGCCGCAGTCATCAACAAGGACGCAGCAGCAGCAACTGCGGCGATGAGCACGAAGACAGAGGAGAATGCCAAAGCCAGGATCTGCCCGGCCAGAAGAATCAGCATCAGGATTTGCAAGGTGCTAAAGCGCACCCGATCTAATGCCTTCAGAATTGTTGCGGCTGAGCCAAGCAGCGAACCGACCGCAAGCGCAGTTGCCATAAACCCCCACGACTTTTCGTCGAAAGTATTCATAATCCATGTAGGGCCAGCACTTCCCAGGAAGCCGTTGATCACTGCCGCGACCAGCCAGGTGCCGAGCCCTACCCGCACCCAGCTCGGGAGCGTTGGGGACGCAAGAGGCTCGTTCGAAGTCGTTGAACCTGCGCTGTCCGGTTCTGGTTCAGCCGCTGCGCTATTAGAGCTTTCTCCTGCTGGTTCGCTACGTACTGAGAGAAACGGAAGAACAAAGAGCATGGCCACGAGGAAAGTGGCGCCGTCGATGAGTAATACCGTGTTAAATCCCAAGGTGAGCACTGCGGCAGTACCGATGAGGGGGCCGGCGATAAACAGCACATCACCGAGCATCGACAGGGTTCCATTGACGCGAGTGCGCTGCTCATCGGAAAACAGCTGCGACAAGAGGCTAAACCTTGCTGGCCCAAAGAATGACGAGGCACAACCGTACACGCAGCTTGAGAGCGCGAACGCAGCAATGGAATCGCCGCGAGCAACCACCCACGCTACAAGTCCCCACTGTGCCAGCATCCGAACGACATCACTACCCAGCATCCAGGTCACTGGCCGGTGAGGTGGCGGCAGCTTTCGGACCACTAAAGAACTAAGGAAACGGCCCGCCCACAGCGCGATAAGCACCACCGTCAAGCCGCGCCCCGACGGATCTACTCGGTGTGCCTGAAGCGCAAAAGCAATCGGGATGAGGCCGTCACCTAACCCGGAAACGACAGCGGCTGCGAAGACGAGCGAGAACGTAGATTTAAAAGAAAGACTATTCATCGACCTCAACATTTTATAGTGTTACACATCATAGTATTTAACTATAGAGAGTCAGGGTACATCCCCCTGTCCAGTCAAAGTTTTAACCGCTGAAGTGCTTTAGGAGACCCCATGTCCACTTTCGTCATCGTTGCCATCGCGGCCATCCTTCTCATTGCCATCCCAGCAGGCATGATGAGCCGACGGATTCACAAACGCACGGAAGACCACGACCCCGAGACACGCCAAGCCGCGCTGGATTTCCAAAGAGATGTTGATAGAGGGCGGGCTGGCTTCTAAAAATAAAAAGACCGGCACCCCAGAGCTAAGAGCTGGAGTGCCGGATGTGGCGGTGGCCGCGGAGTCCACGTTCGCGGCATCCTTGAGCACCGTTCCTGCGCACGCCGAAGGGAGGAGTGCCTAGGATTGCCTCAAAAAAAATAGCGTCCAACAGCCAATTCTGCGGACGCATCAAAGCAGATGGACAATGGTCACCGTACGTTTACGTGAACACTGTCCCCTAAGGAATGACTGTGCAAATCTTTCTGATCCTGCTGGTAGCTTTCATAGCTGCACGGCTTCACTTCTTGGTCAAAGAAGTCGAAAAGACAAATGAACTTCTAGCCCTTCAGATTGAAGAAACCCGCCAAGGCGATACCTAAAGCATCGCCTACTGAATGCCTCACTTATTCAGGGGTTAGGGGTCTAAATGTGTGACAAAAAGAAGGTACAGGAGCAAATGGGAAAAATTCTATTGGGCATCTCTATCGGTCTACTAGCGGGAGGAATCATTGCTTTTGTAGCGCTCTCCTATATTGACCTCACCGCGCCATTCTCCTGGGTAGTTTTCTTTTTCTCGGCGACCATCGTGGGAGCTATCGTCGAAATGATTCTGCGGACAAAGAAACGCGAAGAAAACACTTCTGCCCCAGACAGTGATATCCACCCTTGATATCGCCCGCCATACAGGCCGAAGCCCAAGGCCCAAGAAGGGGCGGGCTGGCTTCTAAAACATAAAAAGACCGGCACCCCAGAGCAAAGAACTGGAGTGCCGGATGTGGCGGTGGCGGCGGGATTTGAACCCGCGGTTGGGGGTTACCCAACAATCGCTTTCGAGGCGATCACCTTCGGCCGCTCGGACACGCCACCGCGTTCCAGATTACGGGAGTCATCCCAAGCGACAAAATCGCTGCCCACGCCAGGCGGCGGGGACAGCGATTCAGCTATTTGAGGCTAGGAATTAGTCCTTGAGGTTACCGATGACCTCGTTGGCCTTATCCTTGACGCCCTCAACGGCGTCGGAAGCCTTCTGCTTTGCCTCAGAGGTGACCTGGTCGGCCTTGCCCTCGTTCTCCAGCTTCTCGTTATCGGTCAGGCCGCCAGCGGCTTCCTTAGCCTTGCCGACGAACTCGTCCTTCTTGTTCTCAAAATCACCCATGATTTTCTCCTTACTCTCTACTTCTCTCACGTGGGCCACCCAGCCTACACGCGAATCGGAAGGTGGCTCCGGGGTCACTAACCAATTCAAGGGCTAAGCGCCGCTGCCGCGCAGACCCCCGAAGAAGCCCGTGAGCAGCTCCGCGCACTCCCCCTCCAGTACACCGCCGCGTACCTCGGGAACGTGGAGGGCGCCCGGGGCGCGCAATACCTCCACCAGCGAACCGCACGCCCCCGTCTTCGGCTCAAAGGCCCCGAAGACCACCGAAGACACCCGGGAAGCCTGAATCGCGCCCGCGCACATCGCGCAGGGCTCCAGGGTGACAACCAGCTCGCAGCCCTCCAGACGCCAACCATCGCCATGCACGCGCACCGCCTGGCGGATGGCTTCCACCTCTGCGTGCGCGGTGGGATCATTGAGCTGCTCGCGGCGGTTAACGCCGGTGGCGAGTTCGTTGCCGGAGGCGTCGTAAAGCACGGCACCCACAGGGATATCCCCCGCCGGCGTGGTGCGCGCAACCTCCAGGGCGCGGCGCATGCGGGCTTCCGCGCGCACCAGCCCCTCCGCTGGTTTAAGAGTCATCCGAGTCGAGGCCGTCGATGAAATCCTCCAGCTCGTCACCGAAGCCCAGCTCGCCGGCGATGCGCAGGAGCATGTCGGAAGGCCAGTCCTCATCGTTATCGATGATGTAGCCCAGCTGGTCCTCATCGAGTCCGAGGTCAGCGAAGATATCAAAGTCGCCGTCACCGTAGGGGTCGGCGTCCTCCCACTCGTCCTCGTCCAGATCCGGGATATCGATATCGCGCAGGTCCAGGAAATCCGCGGCGAAGTCGTCTTCGGAAGCATAGGTGGCGTCGGAAAGCAGCATGCGCACATCCCCCGGAACCGGGCGCACGACGACGAAATAGTCATCTTCCACGCACAGCAGCGCGAATGCCGCCCCCTCGGAACGCAGGTTGCGCACCGCTTTAATGGAAGTGTTGACGTCGGTGAAGTCATCCTTGAAAGGGCGAATCACCCAGCCGCCTTCGGCACTGGCAACGGTGATGGCAAAGGACAGATCGTCGTGGCTCATACCTCGTCAGATTAGTCGGGTTGTGCCACAATTGTCACCGTGAGTTCTCAAGATGTTCAACGCCCCGTCTGCATTATCGGCCTCGGTCTCATTGGAGGTTCCCTCCTGCGTGACCTAGCTGCTGCACGCCATTCCGTGTACGGCTACAACCACTCCACCTCTGGTGCCCGAACGGCCATTAAGCAGGGCTACGACGTCACCGATAATCTGCCGGCCATCCTGCACCGGGCCGAGGAAGACAACGCGCTTATCGTCGTCGCGGTGCCCATGGATGCGGTTGCCTCGGTCCTCGACTCCATTCAGGAACACGCCCCGAGCTGCGGTTTGACGGACGTGGTCTCGGTCAAGACCGAGGTGCGCCAGCTCATTGTGGAGCGCAACATGCAGGCGCGCTACGTGGGTGGCCACCCCATGGCCGGCACCTCCAAGTCCGGCTGGGAGAACTCCCACACCGGGCTATTCAACCGCGCTGCCTGGGTAATCACCTATGACTATGCCGCCGAGTGCGAGGCCCGCGGCGAGCGCATTCCCGCCGCATGGGAGAACATTTTTGCGGACGTGGTCCGCATGACCCAGATGGTTCACGCGGAGGCGGTTCCGGTGCGCGTGGCGAACCACGATGCCGCGGTCGCCCGCATTTCACACCTCCCGCACGTGCTGGCGGAGACCCTCGCGGTGGTCGGCGATAATGGCGGCATTCTGGCGCAGTCCCTGGCGGCCGGCTCCTTCAAGGACGGCACCCGCGTGGCGGGTACTCGCCCGGACCTGGTGCGCCAGATGTGTGAGACCAACTCGACGGCGCTGGTCCAGGCCCTCGACGAGGCCCTTGAGTTGCTGCACGATGCGCGCGAATCGCTGGCCTCGGATCAGCCTTCCATCGCCGCGCTTGCCGACGCTGGCTTCCGCGCCCGCACCCGCATCGAAGCCCGATCTGGCGCTCGAAAGGAATCGGTCTCCCCGGTGAAAATCTCCTCCCGCCCGGTCTTGCGTTTGCACCCGGGTGCGCCGAATTGGGTGGCGCAGCTGCGCCAGACGGAGTCTTTGGGCGGGCGCATCGAGATTTTCTAGCCCCGCCGGTGGGCTTCCAGGCCTGACTTTCTTTCCTAGCAGGCGGTTCTCAACGGGTTCCCCTCACCTGGTTCCAGTCAAAAGGTTTCTTTGCCCCCAAACGAACCTTCTACCTGGCTGCAGAAGGTTTACTTGCCCCCAGAGGAACCTTTTGACTGGAGACTTCTGAGTGGAGCCTTTTGTGGGGTGCCATCTGGTGACCGGCTGTGAGTAGCGTGCGCGGCAGCGTGGGACGGCGCGGGGCGGCACGACACGACGCGGTGTCGGGCAGCGTAGAGCGGTGACAAAGGGGGAGGTGGGGCGCTTAGTCGCGGAAGGTGTCGTCGCGACGTTTGCGGGCTTGGGACTCATCGCGCGTGATGCCAAGCAGCGGGTAGCCAGCAAGGCCCGCCGCGAGGCCCACTGGCAGCATCCAAAGCATGCCGGAGGCCAACCACAAGACCACGCCGAGGATGGCGCCAGCGATGAGACACGGAACGAGTTTCTCCTTCATGGAGAAACAGCCTAGTTGCTACCCCGCTCAGCACCAGATTTGCGGCGAAGCAAACGTGAAGCGATGGCTAGCACGATCAGGCCCACCACCCCAGTCACGCCGGCTGTCAGAGCTGCGGGCGCGCTGACCTGCATCGTTGCCGGCGGCGCCGGGGAGTTATCGGCGTTGAGAACTCCGTCGGTATCGCGGCCGCTGGTGACGTCCTCGATCCAATCGCGGACTTCGACCACGGACGTAATCGCCGCTGTTGGGGAAGGTAGGTCCGGGTCCGCATTCGATGTGCCAGCCGTGGCCACGCCCACGAGGCGACCATCGACAAAGAATGGGCCGCCGGAGTCGCCGCCCTGCATGCCCTCACCATTAAGGGACTTCACGTCCATGATGGCAGCGGCAATCATCGGGCCCACTCCCCCGAGTTCACCGGCCGGGATACTTTCCGCGCCATCGGGACCAACAGCGATCTCTGGCATGTCTCCGCCCTCCATCACCTGGGGCGAGTCGGATGAACCAGGGGCGGGAGCGACCATTCCACCGGGAGCAGGCACAGCCATATCGCCAGGCGCCATAGCCCCGGAATCTCCTGGCGCCACCGGCGTCATCTTCTCGCCGGATTCATCTGGGCTGGCCGGCGGGGTGCCACCGGATAGCAGTTCGCCTACTTCCATCTCAGCCATCGGCAGTTGGCCCTTGCGGGCCATGCGGGAGCTGCTGCTCCAGCCGTAGAAGTGGCCTTTCTCGCCGGCGGTGGGGACAGCGTCCGCGAGCTTGGCTGACTTTATGCCCTTGACGGGCTCGGTCAGGTGCATGAGGCCGGCGTCGATAGTCGGTGAAACAGCCCAGGAGTCCACGTCATAGACGCGGGTGTCCTTGCCCTGGCCAAAGCGAGCTTGTGAGCCCTCGTTGTTGACGGACTCCAAGCAGTGGCGGGCGGTGAGTACCCATTGCTCGGCAACCAGCGTGCCGGTGCAATCGCCGAAGTTTCCAATCTTGCCCATACGTAGCGCAGCCACGACGGCGCTTTCCTCCGAGTGGGGTGCAGGCTGGGCGAATTCCAAGGCCATGGCCGGCGCAGCGCCTAGCCCCACGACCAGAGAGCTGGCCACAACAGCAGTTATCTTTCGTGCCACCATTACGCGGCCACCTCCTTGATTGCCCAAGCCACGGCCCTCTCGGCCGGACCCTTTCCACAGAACTTCTTCCACAGCGCGCTCAGCACCAAGAACGCGAGCACAAAGCCCAGTGCCGCCATGGTGTTGTGCAGCGAGACGTGTGCTTGCCAGTAGCGTGCGGTGAGAATGTGCAGGATATAGATTGTCAACGACATCGAGCCCAATGCTGCGAAGGGGAAAGCCAAGCGTGGCAACTGACGGCCGATAATCAGGCACAGGTGCAACACCACCGCGGTGACTGCCACGGAGAGAAGGATTTCACCAAGCACACCCGTATGCCCGGTAAAGCGTAGCCAGCTGGGGATATCCGGGTTAAAGCGCTGCCACAGGCCGATGCCGGCAACGACGACGGCCACCGCGGTCACAACGGCTTGGATGCGGGTGGGGCGGGTGAGGTAGACGTCGTAAAGCAGCATGCCTGCCACCATGTACGCCAGGAATGCCACGAGGGGATAGACCTGCGGGAGGGTATAGGGCGCGTAGAGCACCGTGGCGCCCGCGGTGGCCAGCGCGAAGAGCAGGACCTTCCACACAGTGGCGAGCGGCGGCACCCAAGCGGTAAGAGCCATGGCTGCGCCCATCACGACGAGGACAACCTGAATCTCGCCGCCGACGGGCAACAGCGCCACGCCGATGAGCATGACTATCAGACCGCGGGCGACCAGTTTGAGGAAGACCCGCAGCGAATAATCGCGGGCAAGGATCATCATCGTGGTACCTGCAATGATGGCAAAGCCCGCCGCCGGCAGCCCGGAGAGCACCACTTTGGCGCTCCACACCAGGTTGGCCATGTGCAGAATAATCATCCCGATGATGGCCAAGGAACGTGCAATATCAAGGCCCACTATTCGGGCACGCGCTGACACCTATTCATCTCCTTGCAGTTGAAAACGTTTAAAGACCGACCAGTGGCTCTGGCCGGTCTTCTTATTTGTGTGCGTTTTCAGCTCTGCATTTCACTCAGCGCTGCGTGATATGCGTCTCAGCGGCTAAGGGCGATGGCTTTGCCATCGCGCACGAAGTAAATGCGCTCAGGGGTTGCGGAGGCATCGGGGTCCACCATCACCGTTACTGGACCTGCAAGAAGTTTCATGATGGCCCCGTCAGGTTGCGCGCCAAAGCAGATTTTGTCCAACCTCAAATCCCGAGTGATTTCTAGCTGACCATCTCCGCTGCTCTCAAAGTGGAAACTGAGGATATCGCAGGAGAACTGCACGACCCGATCCCTAAAGCTCACGCGAAAGGAATCCGGCTGCTGCGCGGACTCCCACTCGGAATTCACCACGAACTCCATCTGCTGCGCATTGGCGGTGACTAGGCCTGCGGGCACGCCAGTAACAATGTTGCGCTGCGAGGATCCAACTTCCGCTATGCCCGAGCTCCCCGGCAGCTCCGAGGAGCCAGCAAAAGAAAAGAGGGAGGAAATGAAAAGCAGGATAGCGGAGAGAATCGCTTGAATCATGGGCATCATTGTATCCCTCCCAACCGACCAACCATTGGCTCTGGCCGATTTTCTCATTTCTGTTTGTTGTCAGCTCTGCGTTTCACGCAGCGCTGCGTGATGTGCGTCTCAGTGGCTAAGGGCAATGGCCTTTCCATCCCGCACGAGGTAAATGCGCTCAGGGGTTGCGGAGGCATCGGGGTCCACCTTCACCTTCGCCGGTTCGGACAGGAACATAATGAAGGGAAGGTCGACTTTTCCTCTAGGGCAGGCCTTATCCGTCAACATGCTGAGCTCCACGCCGCCATCAACCAAGGTGAAGTCGCCGCCGTTACAGGGCAACCACACCCTCTGGTCCTGGAAATTCAAGGAGAAATCCTCTGGGCTCGCCGCAGACTCCCACCTGAAAGCAGTGATATGTTCCATCTGCTCATCGTTTGCTTCAACCAGTCCCCCGGGTGCGTCCGTGATGATGCCGTGCTGGGCGACGTTTAGCCCCCACGCCTCCGAGCTCCCCGCCAGCTCCGAGGAGCCCGGCTTAAGGGACATTTCGTGTGGATAAAC